>NZ_JVOR01000033.1:0-216 GCF_001054715.1 Acinetobacter sp. 243_ASPC
TCTTGTTTGTGGGTGCTGAGGTGTAGCCCTTCGCCTGCCCGTACGGCTCCCCACTGGTCGGTACGTAGTTCGAAACCTTCGCCTCGGCCTTCGCTTTCCAGTTGTTCTTTGGGATGGCTCAGATTACCCAGATTAAGCTGGGTTGCACCATGGCTACTGTGGAGCTGGCTACTGATCTGCCCTGTGGTGTCATCAAAGCGGAGCTGGTTGTAGCCA
>NZ_JVOR01000034.1:0-18397 GCF_001054715.1 Acinetobacter sp. 243_ASPC
CCTGGTCCCAAACCAGGTGCACTACCAGGCTGTGCTATGCTCCGTCTTCTCAGCTTTTACTGTATCGCACATCGTGCGGTACGGTGTGCATTCTAGGCGGGACGCTCAACCACGTCAACACCTAGAATTAAAAAAAGTTAAAAAACGTTATCAAATGTATATTTAACAAGCATTTTAGCGTTTTAGTGATGCACTAAAGCTCAACATTCGATCTAAAGGAAGTTTGGCACGTTCGGCAAGTTGTGAATCGACGTGAATTTCTTGATCAGCATGCTGTAACACATGCAAAATCCCATCTAGCTCGTTCATTGCCATCCATGGGCAATGTGCACATGAACGACAGGTTGCTCCCTCACCCGCAGTCGGTGCTTCTACCAGAATTTTATCTGGCACAGCTTGCTGCATCTTGTAAAAAATTCCGCGATCCGTCGCCACAATCAAACGTTGATTAGGTAAAGTCTGGGCCGCCTTAATCAATTGTGAGGTACTGCCTACTGCATCGGCAATATCAACCACTGACTCAGGTGATTCAGGATGTACAAGCACCGCAGCATCTGGATAGAGCGCTTTCATATTGGCGATGCCACGGGCACGAAACTCTTCATGCACAATACAAGCGCCATCCCAAAGCAACATATCGGCACCCGTTTTTTTCTGGATATAACGACCAAGATGCTGATCGGGCGCCCAAATAATTTTTTCACCTAGGCTGTCGAGATGTTCAATGATTTCAACAGCACAACTCGATGTTACCACCCAGTCTGCACGCGCTTTCACCGCGGCTGACGTATTGGCATAGACCACTACGGTATGATCTGGATGCTGGTCGCAAAACGCAGTAAATTCATCGACAGGACAGCCTAGATCCAACGAACAGGTGGCTTCAAGCGTTGGCATCAGAATAGTTTTTTCAGGCGACAGGATCTTGGCGGTTTCTCCCATAAATTTGACACCTGCCACGACCAAAGTTGTGGCTTCGTGGTCACGGCCAAAACGCGCCATTTCAAGTGAATCTGACACGCACCCGCCTGTAGCCTCTGCCAATTCCTGAACATCTGGATCGCAATAATAGTGTGCCACCAGAACAGCATTGCGTTTTTTGAGTTCTTCCTTGATTTGAGCGAACTTAGCCTGTTTAACTTCTGGACTTAAGTGGTGATCCTTTGGCTCACCTAAACGATCTAAATGCGCTTGCACGATTACTTTTGCATCATTTGCAATTAAAGTCGCATCATTCATAAAACGTCTTCTCTATTCTCTGGCTAGCATTTTGCGAGCGCTAAACGTTAAGGTAACTCAGTATTGAGGCAGATGAGCTACTCAAAAAATTGATGTAAAAAAACCTCACGAATGAGGTTCTTTTATCGATCTGAATTAAGATCGATAATCCGCATTAATCTTGACGTAATCATACGATAGATCGCAGGTATATACAGTATCTTTTGCAGTGCCACGGCCCAAATCTACGCGAATGGTCATTTCAGCTTGCGCCATGACGCGCGCGCCCTGCTCCTCGGTATAATCTGCCGCAGCACCTCCGTCACGACAAATCTGAACATCATCCAGCCAGACTTGTACTTTGCTAGAATCGAGTGCCGGAACACCGGCCTTACCAATGGCCATTACTATTCGTCCCCAGTTTGGATCGGATGCAAACATGGCCGTTTTGATTAATGGTGAATGCGCAATACTGTAGGCGACATCGCAGCATTCCTGAGTATTTTGTCCACCCTCAACGGCAACAGTAATGAATTTGGTTGCCCCTTCGCCATCACGCACAATTAATTGTGCCAAACGGTTCATAACGCGCTGCAATACCTCAAGAAGCGTAGCATAACGAGGATCATGTTCGTTGCTAATTATTTCACCCCCGGCTTGTGCAGTTGCCACAAAGATACATGAATCGTTAGTTGATGTGTCACCATCGATGGTAATTCGGTTGAATGACTGCTCGACCGTGGTTTTGAGCAACTGTTCCGTCATGGCTTGACTGATTGGTGCATCTGTTGCAACAAAGCCCAACATGGTCGCCATATTCGGACGAATCATTCCCGCCCCTTTGCTGATACCAGTCATGGTATATAACACGCCATCTAGTTCGAATTGTTCGGAAGCACCTTTTGGCGTGGTGTCTGTGGTCATGATCCCGTAAGCAGCATCAGTCCATGCATGATCGTTTAAGTCAGTCAGTGCCGGTTGAATACCTGCGAGCAAACGCTCGATTGGGAGTTGCTCACCAATCACACCAGTTGAAAAGGGTAAAATCTGATTCGGTTGTACGCGTGCAAGCTCTGCCAGTTTTTCACAGGTTTTTTGTGCGTTTAACAAACCTATGTCACCTGTAGCGGCATTGGCATTGCCCGTATTGATAATTAAGTAACGTGTCGCATTTTCTGTTAAATGTTGTTTTGATACCTGTACGGGCGCTGCGGCAAATGCACTTTGGGTAAATACACCCGCAACACTTGAACCCTCCACAAATTCAAAAATGACCAAGTCTCGTCGATTTGGATAACGCACATATGCCTCAGTTGAACCAATTTTCACCCCTTTCACCACATGCATGTGCGGCATTGTTACGTCACCAACAGCCATTTTAAAATCCCACTGTGTTTGTTATCGGAAAAAGAAAAGCTTAGAGCAATTAATCAGAAAAATCGAGTATTGTGCGATTTGATTTTTAGATCACTGAATATGAAAAAAGCCAGCATGCAGGCTGGCTTTTTTTCATAAAATGCTTAGTTGGTTGCTGGCTGTGTATTGGTTGCCAACAATGCTTGTTTGGCTTTTTCTTGACTGGTAACAGACAATGCAGGGTTTGATGCCACAATACGGTTTGCATTGGCAGAATTGACTGCTGCAATGGCCGCAGTTTTAAGCACAATTGGACGATTTCCGGTGTTGCCTAAAGTATAACGAATACCCGTACGCGGACTGATCACTGTGGTGCTGTCATTTTGCACCATCACTTGTGCAGTCGTTGGGCCTTGTGCAGCCTGTACTTTATCGACTGTCGTTGTTTGTGTATTCGATTGAGCAATCGCAAAGCCTGGAACTGCCAATGCGACAAGTGCAATTTTTTGTAATAGCTTTTTCATTGTCTAACCAAGTTTTAAGTCAAGATGTGCAAGTAAATACCATTTAATCTCTGAAACTGCAAATGATATTCACACCTTGCAACAACTCGTAAAAAAAGCAGAACATTTCTGTTCTGCTTTTATTTTAATAAGCATTCATCACAATTTAAAGACGACCGTGGCACTGCTTATACTTCAAGCCAGAACCGCATGGACACGGTGCATTTCGACTGGCTGGCGGCACAACATTTTGCTCAGCAGGAGCTTGCTCTTCAATTTCATGCGGTGTAACAGTTCCTGTCAGACCATCGACTTCGTCGTGTTCAAACGACAAACGCATTGCATCAGCCTGTTGCTGTTGCTGCGCTTCAAGCTCTGCCAACTCTTCAGGTGTCGGAATATGAACACGAGACAGATCAGTCACTACATCTGACTTGATTATACCAAGCATGTTTACAAACAGATTAAACGCTTCTTTTTTGTATTCCTGCTCAGGATTTTTCTGGGCATAGCCACGCAAGTGAATACCTTGACGTAGATAATCCATTGCTGCCAGATGATCTTTCCAGTGACGATCAAGTGAATTCAGCATAAAGTGACGCTCAAGCATTGCTGCGGATTCATCACCCATCTGCTCGCGACGTGCTCTGTAACGCGCCAGTACTTCGTCGGTAATACGCTGCACCAGTGCCTCTTCATCGAGTCGGCGATCTTCGTCTAACCACTGTTGAACAGGAAGCTCGATTCCCAGATCGACGCGCAAGGCATTTTCCAGACCTTCAATATCCCATTGATCATGGATCGACTCTGGTGGAATGAAGTTTCCAATCAGACCCGCCATCACATCATGATGCATGAGTTCAATCGCATCCTGCAGTGTATGCTCTGCCAAAACGTCATCACGTTGCGAGTAAATGATTTTACGTTGCTCGTTATTGACATCATCGTATTTGAGCAAGTTTTTACGAATATCGAAGTTACGTGCTTCTACTTTACGCTGTGCATTTTCGATAGAACGGCTCACCATTTTATGTTCGATGGCTTCGTCTTCTTTCAGACCCATCGCACGCATCATGCCAACCACGCGATCGCCTGCGAAAATCCGCATCAAGTCATCTTCAAGTGAAAGATAGAAGCGCGATACACCTGGGTCACCCTGACGACCAGCACGGCCACGCAACTGGTTATCAATACGACGTGATTCATGTCGCTCTGAACCCACAATATGTAAACCACCGGCATTAAGTACGATTTCGTGGTCACGTTCCCATTCTGCTTTCAAACGAGCTTCGTCTTCTTCAGTCGGATTTTCGATTTTAGCCAGTTTTGCTTTCCAGTTACCGCCCAAGATAATATCGGTACCACGGCCTGCCATGTTGGTAGCAATCGTAACAGAGTCAGGACTTCCGGCCTGTGCAATAATATCGGCTTCACGTTCGTGCTGTTTCGCGTTCAAAACCTCGTGACGAATACCTGCTTGAGTAAGCTTGTGCGACAGCACTTCACTGGCCTCAATGGTTGCAGTACCCACCAAAATAGGTGCACGCGTCTCTTGAATGGCTCTGATTTCATTCACAATCGCATCGTATTTACCGTTACGATTCAAATAAATCAGGTCGTTCATGTCTTTACGAACCATCGGACGATGCGTTGGAATAATCACGACATCTAATCCATAAATTTCTTTCATTTCAGCGGCTTCGGTATCCGCTGTACCGGTCATACCTGAAAGCTTTTTGTATAAACGGAAGTAGTTCTGGAAAGTTGTGGTGGCAAGCGTTTGGTTTTCTGGTTGAATTTCCAAACCTTCTTTGGCTTCAACCGCCTGATGTAAACCTTCAGACCAGCGACGACCCGGCATGGTACGTCCGGTATGCTCATCGACAATAATCACTTCACCGTTATGAATGATGTAGTGCACATCGCGGTGATAAAGAAAGTGCGCACGAATTGCAGCGGTTACATGATGGACCAGATTAAGATTGGTCGCAGAGTACAAACTTTCGCCTTCGGCGAGTAGGCCCATCTGAATCAATTCTTGCTCGACAGTTTCAAAGCCCACTTCGGTCATTTCAACCGAACGTTGCTTTTCATCAATCCAGAAGTGTCCACCATCGGCCACTTTCTCTTCTTTTTGTGGCTGTAGTTTAGGTGGAATATGATTGATTGCCGCATACAACTGTGAAGAATCTTCACTTTGACCTGAAATAATCAACGGTGTTCGTGCTTCGTCAATCAAGATCGAGTCGACTTCATCGATAATGGCATAGTTCAGACCGCGCTGCTTTTTCTCTTGCAGCGAGAACACCATATTGTCTCGTAAGTAGTCGAAGCCGAACTCGTTGTTGGTCCCGTAAGTGATATCGGCGTGATACGCTTCTGCTTTCTCGGTTGGAGACTGCATTGAGTAAATGGTTCCAATACTGAGGCCTAAAAACTCAAACAATGGACGGTTCAACTCAGCGTCACGCTGCGCCAAATAATCATTGACGGTAATGACATGTACGCCCTGACCACTTAACGCGTTTAAATAACACGCCAAGGTGCCCATGAGCGTTTTACCTTCACCGGTACGCATTTCGGCGATTTTACCTTCATGTAAGGTAATCCCCCCGATGAGCTGAACATCGTAGTGGCGCATTCCCATCACGCGTTTTGCAGCTTCGCGACATACGGCAAAGGCTTCGGGTAAAAGTTTATCTAAACTCTCACCGTTTTGATAACGTTGTTTGAATTCTGGAGTTTTTGCAGATAAGTCTGCATCGCTTAAAGCGGATATCGTCGGCTCGAGCGCATTGATTTGATCGACAATTTTACGCATGCGTTTGAGTTCGCGCTCATTTTTTGTACCGAAGATACCTCCGATCAGACTTACCAACATGAATGAAACTCTCTAAAAACTTGCTTATCAGATGAATAAATTTTTTCTCACTCGTTATTATGGAGCCAGAAATTTGAAGTACAAGGGGTTTAAACAAATCCTCTTAAAAAAAACTCCAGCACAACAGGACGTTGAAAAATCAGACAGTTGCATCAACCCAAAAAATTTGAATTTTTAGCTGGCCAAGAATTTTTAGATATTTTATTTATTTCAAATACTTAATTTTTAATATATACAAAATATTTATAAGAACATACAAAAACCTTCTTTTTATTTGCAAAAGATTTAGCGCATATTAAAAATCTGCAACGCAATAACAACATATAAACGAGGTTGACTAAAATGACGTTACGTCTAGGCGATACAGCCCCTAATTTTGAACAGGAATCGAGCGAAGGTCAGATTAACTTTTATGACTACTTGGGTGATCACTGGGGTATTTTATTTTCGCATCCGGCCGATTACACCCCTGTTTGTACCACCGAACTGGGATACACCGCCAAACTCAAAGATGAATTTGAAAAACGCAACGTAAAAGCGATTGCCTTGTCGGTCGATGATGTTGAGTCACATCATGGTTGGATTAAAGACATCAGTGAAACCCAAAACACAACGGTTAACTTTCCGATTATTGCAGATAAAGACCGCCAGGTATCGGAGTTGTATGGTTTTATTCATCCTAATGCCAGCGAAACTGCAACTGTACGTTCATTGGTGATTATTGATCCAAATAAAAAAGTTCGACTGATCATTACCTATCCGGCATCGACCGGACGCAACTTTCATGAAGTGTTGCGTGTCATCGATTCCTTGCAACTGACCGACAACTATAAAGTGGCCACGCCTGCAAATTGGCAACAAGGCGAAGATGTGGTAATTGTGCCGTCAATCAAAGATGAAGCTGAACTCAAAGAGCGCTTTCCGAAAGGTTATAAAGCCGTTAAGCCGTACCTGCGCCTCACCCCACAGCCAGACAAAGACTAATCATTCACGCTAAAATGCCCGTTGAAACCACGGGCACTTTTATTTTGATTCAAGATATTCTCTCTTGGATCGTCCCATATTTTGCGGTATAAAAGTTCAAGGTTCTCTTGATTTATTTCGCCATGATCTATCAGATTCATCACTTGCACTGTGGCACGATGTGTCCGGTTTGCGCACCTCTTGTCGGTCAATCGGGATGGCGAGCACATATCATTTGTCATTGCTTGCTGCTCGAAACAGATCAGGGATTAGTACTTATCGATACCGGTTTAGGCATTCAGGATTATCTTCATCCCAAGCAGCGGATTGGGTCTTTCTTGTTAGATATTGGTCAAATCGAACTCAATTTTGAATACAGTGCCATCCAGCAAATCCAAAAATTGGGATTTAGTGCCAAAGACGTCCGACATATTTTTGTTACGCATTTAGATTTTGATCATGCGGGAGGAATATCAGATTTTCCTGAAGCAACTGTGCATGTACTGGCGTCTGAATTTAACGCCACACAGTCATTTAATTTAAAAAACCGTCTACGATACAAAACCGCTCAGTTTAAAAAGCATCGTTACTGGAACTTTGTAGAACATACGCAGGGTGAACCTTGGTTTAATTTTGAGAAGGTTCAGGCTGCCCCACAGTTTAACGACGAGATTTTAATGATTCCTCTTCTGGGACACTCCGCTGGTCATTGTGGGATTGCCATTAAACACTATCAGCGCGGCTGGACACTTTTTTGTGGTGATGCCTATTTTTCTCATCAACAGCTTAAACCAGACTATAAACAAAAAGGACTGGCGCTTTTTGAGCGTGTACTGGCATATGACAACAAGAATCGACTACATAATTTGGCGCGTTTACAGCATATGGCACAGCATGAGCCTGAGATCGAGCTCATTTGTGCACATGATGTGGTGGAGTTTGAACGCTACAGAGCCTTAGATAAATAAATATCTAATCATACACACCCAGCTTCAATATTATTTTTAGAGCATTAACGTTGATCTAAAGGAACCCAGTCGATCACCCAAGCAGATTTCATGTTCAAACTTGGATCTGTCACAATTTTCTTGCGCGCTGCATCGGCCGCATCACGATCTTTCGACGGTCCAACCATAATCCGAATCCCTTTAGATGTTGGGCTCGTTGTGACTTTATAACCTTTTGCACGCAGCTTTGACACCACTGCATCTGCATTGGCCTGATTGGCTGCCAGTGCTACCTGCACCATCCAGTTTTTATCTCCATGCTCCAGCAATTCACGTGCTTTCTCTGCTTCGGCTTTTTTCTTGGCGTCGTCTTCTTTACGCTTTTTATCTTCCTGTGCTTTTTTCTCAGCTTCGGTTTTGCGTTTAGCCTCTGATGCTTTTTTCTCAGCATCAAGCTGACGCTGTTTTTCGTCCGCGGCTTTTTTATCGGCATCGGCTTTACGTTTGGCTTCTTGCTCTTTCTTGAGCTGATCGGCTTTTTTTTGCGCGTCAGCTGCTAAACGTTGCTGCTCAAGTGTTTTTTTTTCTGCCTCACGCTTTTGCGTGTCTACACTGGCTGTAGATTTAGTGCTTTGAGCGGTATTTTTCTTTTCTTCGACTACTTCAGGCGGAATATTGTCAGAACTTTGCTGAGCAGCTTGGCGACGTGCATTGATGGCAGCATATTCCTCTGCGGCCTTACGCGCGGCATCTGCCTCGGCCTGTTGCTGCATGGCTAAAAATTCAGCTGCACGTGCTTCTTGCTCGGCAACTGATTTCTCCCGCGCACGACGTTGCTGTTCAAGTAATTTCTTTTCCGTCTCAACATCAACTGTCATGGACTGCAATTGTACGGGCGCAGTTGAATTGGCATCTTTAGTGGTTTGTTCCACTTTTTGCTGTTGTTCTTCAACGTGTGTCTGATGTATTTCTTCTTTGCCTTTGAGTAGCAACGCAGCCAACAATACCCCACCACCCAATAAAACAACGCCACCCATCCAACGCTTTTTGCTGTTCATTGACATTCTTCCAAATACTCCCAAACCGCTTCTAATGTATGAAACGATCCACAAACCAAAATCAACTGATGCGGTTTAACCTTCGCAATTGCAATGCTAAATGCGTCTTGAATGCTGTCAAATGTTTGAGTTGTTTGATCTTTCAATGCATGCATGAGGTGTTCGAGCGATGCAGCACGCGGGTTATTCAGCGGCGCTACATGCCAACTCGTAATGGCAGGTTTAAGCAAATCAACCACGGTTGAGATGTCTTTATCTGCCAGCATCGAAAAGACAGCAATCACTTCTGTGTATTGTTTATTGTATTCTAAGAAATTTCGCAATTGCTTTAACAAAAAATCAACACCATGCCCATTATGGCCGGCATCAAAAATAACGGTCTTTTGCTCAATATTTCTTAGTTCAAAGCGGCCTGAGAGTTTAGCGTTTTGAATACCTTGGCAAATTGCATCCTGCGAGACTGTAACGTCACTCATCAAGATTGCTGCAACTGCGGTGGCTATATTTTCAACTGCCAACGAACCTGTAGGAAGTTGTAGCGTCACTCCCGCACTGGCAAATTGCCAAGTGTTGGGTGTCTCTGCAAGCTGATAGAAATAATCACGCTGTGCAACTTGCAAGTTGGCACGGCATTCTGCGGCTTTGCTTGCAATTGCATCGGGAAGCGTTTGTAGCCCGCCAAACACAACCGGAATGTCAGGACGAATAATTCCTGCTTTTTCAAAGGCAATTTTTTCGATGGTATCGCCGAGCCAATCGGTATGATCGAGTCCGATATTAGTAATGACCGCGACATCAGGATCAATCACATTGACTACATCAAGACGTCCACCCAAGCCAACTTCAAGCACCCAAATATCGCAGGCTTGTTTCTGAAAGATCAAAAATGCCGCCAATGTGGTGGCTTCAAAAAATGACAGGCTTAAACCACATTCACGGCGCGCCTGATCCACTTGAACAAATGCTTCAATAAGTTCCTGATCGGTTGCTTCTTGACCTACCAGCTTAACGCGCTCGTTAAAGCGGTAAATATGCGGAGATTGATATAACCCAACCTTGTAGCCTTGTGCCTGTAATATAGACGCCAAGACAGTGGTGGTTGAGCCTTTGCCATTAGTACCGGCAACGGTAAATACCTTGGCTGAGGGCTGTGTTACCCCCAGTTTTTGGGCCACAGGGAGGACGCGCTCTAGGCCCAAATCAATCCCTGTAACATGAACATGGCCCCAGTACGTGAGCCATGTCATTAAATCATCATTTATACGTGGAGCGTCAAGTTTCAAGGCAAGTTCATCAGCTTAGATACAATGCGAGATACAGTATCACGTAATGCATGACGATGAACAATTTGATCGACCACACCATGATCAAGCAAGTATTCAGCGCGCTGGAACGGCTCTTCTAATGTTTCACGTACGGTTTGCTCAATCACTCGCTTACCAGCAAAGCCGATCATGGCTTTAGGCTCGGCAATGTGCACATCGCCCAGCATCGCCAAAGATGCAGTTACACCGCCGTAAACTGGATGAGTCAATACCACGATATACGGCAATCCTGCATCTTTCATACGCTGAATTGCAGCAGATGTACGCGCCATTTGCATGAGCGACAACATACCTTCTTGCATACGTGCGCCGCCTGATGCAGCAAAACAGATCAAGGCTTGTTTTTGCTCAATTGCACGTTCGGCTGCTTGAACAAAACGATCCCCTACAACCGTACCCATTGAGCCGCCCATAAAGTCAAACTCAAATGCACAGGCAATCATTGGAACATTATTGAGTGTACCCTGCATCACCACCAAAGCTTCAGTTTCACCTGTTTTGGTTTGCGCTTCACGCATACGCTCTGGATAAGGTTTGCTGTCGATGAATTTAAGTGGATCTTTGGCTGCAAATTCCTGACCTAACTCGGTGGTTACCTGATCAAAGAACCATGTCAAACGATCACGAGCTTTCATGCGCAAGTGTTCATCGCATGACGGACACACATAGGCATTGAATGCAATGGCAGTACGAGTAACCAGTGCATGACATTCAGGACATTCGATTGTTGGTTCAGTCGAAGTGGCTTTAAGGGCTTGCTGCTCATTGGCAACCTTGATTCCCGGCACTTGACGTTGTGTCCATGGCGTCGATGGGTTTAGGATTTTACCTGGTTTCACTTCTTGATTCATACTAACTCATCGAGCGCAGCTCGAAGCTCCTTGACTTTATTGACCGTTTGTTCAACCGCTTGGTCGATTGCTAACGTAGCAAAAGGTTTAACAAAAGCACTTCCCACAATCACGGCGTCTGCAACTTCACCCATTGCTTTGGCTGAGGCTGCATCACTAATTCCAAATCCGACACCCACCGGAATCGAGGTTTTGGTTTTAATTTTTGCAATGCGCGCTGCAGCTTCTGCAACATCGAGCGTCGCCGCACCCGTCACACCTTTGAGTGATACGTAGTAGATAAAACCACTGGCCTGATTGACCACATGCTGAATACGCTCGTCGGTCGAGGTTGGCGCCAGCAAGAAAATCTGATCCATATCGTGCTGTTTCAGCACAACATCAAACTCTTTGGCTTCTTCTGGGGGTAAATCCACAAGCAATACACCATCGACACCACATTCTTTAGCGTATGCGGCAAACTTTTCGTAACCGATGACTTCAACTGGATTGAGATAGCCCATCAAGACCACAGGCGTTTCCTGATCTTTCTCACGAAACGCTTTGATCATATTCAAGGCATCCATCGTACTGGTTCCACCTGCCAATGCACGTTCGGCAGCCAATGCAATCACTGGACCATCCGCCATTGGATCGGAAAAAGGTAAACCAAGCTCAATGACATCAACACCAGCTTCGACCATCTGATGCAACAATGGCACAGTAACCTGTGGCTGTGGATCACCTGCCATCACATATGAAACCAGTGCTTTACGTTGTTTGGATTTAAGCTGTTCAAAACGGGTGGCGAGACGTGACATAGGGTTGTGCTTTCCTTGATTATTTAAAACTGAGGAGTTGTTTGTAGAAATACAAGACACCGCATTTTAACGCTATTTTTTGTTCATTGAACAGTATCGACATTGTGCGATGCATTTATCTTTAGTATTTCATACAACCCATGGCGTACATTTATCAATATTTTGACTTATTTCTCAATGATCAAAGCTTCCTATTTTTTAAAATACTATTGCGTACATTCGATGCAGCTTTGTTCAAAAATAATTAAAAAAACAAACTAAAATATAGAGTTATATGATTAGGTAAAATTTTAAAGTCGCCATTTTGATTGTTCAAAATAGCTTTTTTGATTTTCTTGATGATTGTGGACAGTCGAATGACAAGAAAAACTGTCTGAGAACTGGTCTATTTTGAGGTATGAGTTGCTGGATCAACACGATGACGTTCGCGAAATTGTTTCGGTGTTTCCCCCGTCCATCGTTTAAAGGCACGGCCAAAGGCGCTCTGGTCGGCATAGCCTAATAATTCAGCAATTTCTGAAAGCCGGCGCGATTGTTTCAAATATAATTGGCTTTGCTGTAATCGAAATTCATCGACGATTTCCTGAAAATTGAGTGCATGCTGCTTGAGATGGCGCTGTAAGGTTCGTTCGGAGATATGCATTTGCTGTGCAACGTAAGCTTGCAAAATCTCATTTTTCTCTCGAAAAGCCTGTGCGATGAGGCCCCAGATGCGCTGCTTGAGCTGTTGCTGACGATATTCTAGAGAATCTGATGCACGCAAACTTTGCTGTGCCTGATTGGACAAGATTTGATTGAGTTGCTGATCTGCACCAAAACTACGTGCTTTTAAGACGCGTTCTGAAAAATAAATACGATAGTCACCAGAGACGACTGCTGCGGCGCAGTGATAGAAACGTGAATAATGCATGAGCGGCAAAGTAGGTAAAAAGCCGAGCTGAACCTGTGTTGGAGGAACCAGAGGCTCCTGTACAATGATTTGTGCAATTTTAAAAATAAGTGCCTGATTCAGTTCGTACACCTCCCGATAGTCAATCCAGAGCGCTCCCCAACTGACCTGTATTTCTTGATCATGTTCGATAATTTTAAGCTGCTCAACATTGGTTTGCTTAAAAATGAGGGAATAATATTGTTCAAGCAGTAACAGCGCCTGCTGAAGATTTAAGCTGGTTGATGCCAGATAACCCATCAGCCCCACATCTTGAAGTGTGGCATGTTCGGCTAAAATTAAACTGACGGGTCTTGCAAGTACGGTTTGCATTTGCCTGAGCAGACGCACATAGGTGTCTATGTCAAATCCTTGCTCATCATTTCCATCGAGTGCTTTAGAGAAGCTCTGCCAGTCCACTGCGCGTTCTGTACACTCAGCCAGATGCTCAAGCTGATAATGCCGTCGAACCCGTTCGAGTAAACGAAGATAACCAATAATGATTTTTAATGACATGATGCGCGCTCTGATGTCCCTGTCGCTATTTGTATAAAAATTGGCAATAACTGTCAAAACAAACCAGACGATTGTCGC
Source organism: Acinetobacter sp. 243_ASPC (assembly GCF_001054715.1). Taxonomy (NCBI): domain Bacteria; kingdom Pseudomonadati; phylum Pseudomonadota; class Gammaproteobacteria; order Moraxellales; family Moraxellaceae; genus Acinetobacter; species Acinetobacter sp. 243_ASPC. The sequence continues at coordinate 13,425 of NZ_JVOR01000034.1, forward strand.
CATACTGAACTGAATCAGTCGATGAGAATTAAAACAATGAACGCACATGTCCAGTATCAGGTCGATCCGGTGGTTCGTATGCATTTGGATTTTAAACTCGAAGATGTTCCGCGCTTCTGGTTTGCAGGCGATCCTTTTCGAACCCGGATCTTCGATGCCTTGAGTCTGACTTTTCCAGAAGGCGAACGCTATTTCATTGAATGTGTTCGTATGTTTCGAGACAAGCTTCAAGATGAAGACTTACAAGCTCGCGTTGCCGATTTTATTAAACAAGAAGCTCAGCATGGCATTGCGCACGACAAAATGAATCAACTGATGAAGTTACAGGGAATGCCTGTCGATCAGTTTACAGCAACCCTTAAAAAGATCTTCCGTTTCGAGCTCACGCGACGCTCCAAGCAATACAATATCGCCATGACGGCTGCCGCCGAACATTTAACAGCCTTAATGGCCGACACTTTTTATCGTAAAAAAGCGACTCTGGAGAATGTTCATCCATATGTACGCGCGTTGTTGGCTTGGCATGCCATTGAAGAGATGGAACATCGTGATGTGGCGTTTGATGTGATGAAACAGGTGGGTGAAGTCCCTGAAACAACACGTAAACTGGCGTTGTTGATCACAACGCTGCTGATGTCTGGTTTTACCATGTACCGTGCCAATGTGATGCTGCGCTGTGATGGTTTTACTGCACGTGAACGCTTGCAGCTATTTCGACGTGGCTTGCCTTGGTTTATTGGCCCAAATGGCATTTTAACTGCCATGAAACAACCTTATAAAGATTGGTTTAAAGCCGATTTTCATCCGAGTCAGCATGCGGTGATTCATCAATATGAGGTCTGGGTAAAAACCTTTGAAGCAACCCGCGATCCAATTGTAGCCGGTCAAGCATTTTGGGAAGCAGGCCACTAGGCCTGCCTCGTTTTCGCTTTTACCATTTGGCATAATGCTGTTCGAGCAAACCAAGCTCCTGCTCGAACTCAAGACGGTCTAGACCTTCTATGTCGATAGTGCCACTGATTCTGGCTTGCCACTGACTAAAACGACTGCCTACCATTCGTAGATTCAGATTTTCATAGCGTCGCCAGCCTGTGGTGACCTTCAAGTTGAGTTTGCGATCAAGAGAATGTATCTGCCAGTGATGTGCATCCAGTTGTTCAAATAAAACATCTGCTACAGGATAAAGTACACCGTTGACCCAGATACAGTTTTCGTTACTAAAACTTTCATTTACGCCCGATGCCAGATTAATTCCAATTTTTTGATCTTGTGAATGCCAGAAATTACAAGATAACCAGAACCATGCTGTCTCTGGACGCAAGAATCCGCAGGTATCATCAAGTGATGCCATGCTTTTCTGGTCAAATTCAATTAATTGCCCTTGTTTATTAGTAAAACATCCTTCAACCGTCAGTGCAGTTTTTTTATGCGTATAGGTCCAGCCGTTGATCCCATTGGGAGAACACAAACTCAAAGCTTGGGTGCCAGCACAAAAAATACGTGCACTGAGAAGAATTTCACCATAGCGGGTAACACGGATATAACGAACGCCATTTGCATGCTGCATATCTAGCTCAAATGCTGATGCATAAAAAAAGCTATGGTTAAACAGCGGTTGCTCATCGACTTGTGTTTTACGGGCAAAGGGTTGTAGCGCGTTCCATTCAAGCACTTCTTGGGTGGCATGATTATACAAATAAAAAAAACCGTGTCCGGCCCAACCAATGTCTGCAATCGCGACACCTAAGGTATAGTGCTGATGCTGAATACTACAAAACTTAAACTTTTTATATTTTATTTTTTTACGCCATCCCCGCTCTACCTTGCCATAAGGTGATTTATAGATGTAGCGTTCGGTACTAATAGCAGACGGTTGCTGGGAAAAACGTCCAAATCGCGGCTGACCATTGTCCTGAATTAAATCCATGTATTCGGCTCCATGACGAAGCACACTCCTTTCAAATCGCTGATTTATTCTTGGGCTTATCAATATATGATTTATTATTACAACTTTAGTCTAAGAGAACTCAGTCTAAAATTAAATAAGTATTTTCCCAAACGGTCGAAATAAACGTGCCCTCACTCAAATGCAGATATCGTCCCGCCACGTGGTCGACTGGAATACAATCATCGATATCCAAAATACGATCGGTGTGGCCTTTTTGCCAAAATGTCGGCAGTAAAGTCTTGGCTTGCTGTTTGGCTTCTGAAGCGCTCTGTGCCACCACAAATTTATAGCGATGAAGCTCACCAAATTCATCTGGACAATAACCGCCTAAATTGATTAAAAAAAGTTTGAGATCGTCGTGACGCGGCTGATGCTGTGCAAATTCAATTTTGTAACTATGCGCATGTTGTTTCACGCCATTTAATTTTGCCCACGCGTCGATATGCAGGCCTTTTTGCTCACCAAACCATGCAGCCTTTAACTGCGGATAAATATCTTTAAGATCATCGCCGATTGCAAATACGACATCATGCACTTCGGTATTGGCACGCGCATGGCGTCCGCCGAGCATCACCATATATAAACTGGGCATCATTTTTCCTCTCAAAAAAAATGGGCCACCTCAGTCGCCCATTTTGATTTCATAACCGGGGGATCATTACATTTCGACCATCTCGACCCCATCAATGCGCGCAACCGTCATCAGGTCTTTGTCACCACGACCTGAAAGATTGGCGATAATGATCTGGTCTTTATCCATAGTTGGTGCCAGCTTGGTGACGTATGCCATTGCATGTGCACTTTCAATTGCCGGAATAATCCCTTCAATACGGGTCAGATCACGGAAGCCTTGTAAGGCTTCATCATCATCGATTGGAACATATTGCACACGCTGCATGTCTTTTAAGAAGCTATGCTCAGGACCAACGCCCGGATAATCCAAGCCTGCCGAGATACTGTGTGTCTCGATGATCTGACCCTGTGAGTCACTCATCAAATAGGTACGGTTACCATGCAATACACCAACATGCCCTGCATTGAGTGGTGCAGAATGTTTACCGGTCTCAATGCCATGCCCTGCTGCTTCAACGCCATACATTTTCACATCTGGATCGTTCAGGAACGGATGGAACAAACCAATCGCGTTAGAACCACCACCTACACAGGCCACCAGTGCATCCGGTAAGCGTCCGGCTTGCTCTTGAATCTGGCGACGTGCTTCACGTCCAATCACAGACTGGAAATCACGTACCAATTGTGGGTAAGGATGAGGCCCTGCAACCGTACCAATCACGTAATAGGTATCATCTACATTGGTTACCCAGTCACGCATGGCTTCATTCATGGCATCTTTTAGTGTTTTTGAACCGCTTTGCACCGGAACAACAGTTGCTCCCAGCAAACGCATACGGTACACGTTCATGGCTTGACGCTTCACGTCTTCTGCACCCATGAATACCACACATTCAAGACCAAGACGCGCCGCAATCGTTGCCGTTGCAACCCCATGCTGACCCGCACCTGTTTCTGCAATAATTCGCTTCTTACCCGACAATTTGGCCAGTAATGCCTGACCAATCGTGTTGTTCACTTTATGTGAACCGGTATGGTTAAGATCTTCACGTTTTAAATAGATTTGCGCACCACCAAGCTTCTTCGACCATCGCTCAGCATAATAAAGTGGACTCGGGCGGCCTACATAATAGGCAAGATCGCGGTCAAATTCTGCCAGAAACTGTTCATCATTTTTCATACGGCTATAAAGATTTTCTAAATCTTGCAGTGCCGCCATGAGTGTTTCTGATACAAAACGTCCGCCATGAATACCAAAATGCCCACGGGCATCTGGATATTGCGTGTAGTCAATCACGTTATTTTGCTGATCCACATTGGACTCCTTGCATAAATCGTTCGATGAGTTGTTGGTCTTTAATACCTTTTGCGGATTCTACGCCCCCGCTGACATCAACAGCATAAGGCTGTGTGGTGTGGATTGCGTCCGCAATATTGTCGGGCGTTAAACCGCCTGCCAATATCAGTGGAATGTCCAATTTTGGAAATTTTGACCAATCAAATTGATGGCCGGTTCCGCCTTTCAGTTCGGGATGCCATGCATCGAGAAGCATTGCACTTGCACCAGCGGCTTGATAGCGCTGAATTTCCTGAACAATATCAAGTTCAGGTTTGACTTGAATGGCCTTATACCATCGACGCTTGCACTGCTCACCAATGAACTGGCACTGAGCAGGTGTTTCATCACCATGTAGTTGTAATACATCCAAGGCAACAGAATCAAGTACTGATTTAATTTCATTGGCGGTTGCATTGACAAATAGCCCAACCACTTGCACGTAAGCCGGAATCTTTTTGACCAATTCTGCCGCTTGTTCGGCTGTGACATTACGTGGACTAGGCGGATAAAAAACCAACCCGATTGCATCTGCACCTGAATCGACAACTACTTGGATGTCTTGAGAACGGGTGATACCGCAAATTTTTGCGCGCGTTCGCATATACAAAGGCTCATTAAATTGCCTGACCATAGCCGATCTATCGGTCAGTAAACCACTATTGTAATGCAAATTTTAGACTTTGCATCAAAGTTGAACACGATTGAAGGTATTCAGATTGTTTAATCTTCGCACAAACCTTATACTTCGCTCAATTCGCAATAAGTTAAAGCATTCGCTTTAGGGAAACTGGTGTAAATCCAGTACTGCCCCCGCAACGGTAAAAATGTAAACCATATTTGATAAGCCTTTTGGGCTTACACCACTGCACTTGAGGTGTGGGAAGGTGAATATGCTTGTATCCAAAAGATACGCCATTTGAGTCCGGAGACCTGCTTATTGCTTCTATCCACTCAATCATTCACGTGGGGTGAATGTATGGAGCATAAAACATGTCTATTTCATTTCAGCCTACCCGTTTGGTGGGGGCAATCGCAATTGCGATGGGGTTTTCTTCAACAACTGTTTTTGCTGATGATTCAACAGATGCAACTCAACTTGATCCAATTGTAGTG
>NZ_JVOR01000002.1:0-36746 GCF_001054715.1 Acinetobacter sp. 243_ASPC
GTTTTTCTAAAAGTGGTTTGAGTGGTCCCTGAAAGAGCTCTTTTTTAATCAGGGTATGAATTTTAATTTCTAAAATTTCAAACAAAGCAACTGAGAGTACAGCATCAAGATTAGATGTATGTTCAAATCCAATAATGACCTGCTTATTTTCAAGAATCTCTGGCTCGATGTGATAGCTCCAGCCAGACAATTTAAAAATCATTTTTGCAATTTGCTTTTTCATAAAACTCACGCCCAAATTAGTGCGCATAGTTTAATGTCGTTAAGGTGAAAGACAAGAGGTTTTGTCTTAAAGTTTGAACACCGAGTGTAAACACACCTCAATTATGAATAAGACATGAATAGACTCGGTATTTAATGTTTGTTTATCCAAAATCACTTTAGAGTGATCTACTGACTGAACTATTAATATTTAAATTTGACCGTAAAGTTAATTTGACGTGGATCACCCAAGGTCACCATATTGGCATTGAGTAATCCTGCATAATAGTCTTTATCAAACAAATTTTTAATCGACAATTGCGCGCCCCAGCGTGTTGCTTCGTAACCTGCTTCGGCATCGTAGAGTAAGTAAGATGGTGTGTGTACATCGAGTCCTTTATACGATTTTGAGCTTTCACCTCGAATGCCAGCACCGACGAACCATCCCGATGTTAAATCAGTCAGATAATAACGTAATGAGAGACTATAGCTATTTTGAGGGACATTATCGAGTGCTACACCTACATTGCTCGCAACCGAATCTTTGGTAATTTTTGAGTCAAACATATGGCTATAACTGGCTGTTAATCGCATGCGCTCAATGACGGTGGCACTGAGCTCTGCTTCAATACCTCGGTTTAACTGCTCACCATTGAGTACATAAGCAGAGGTATTATTCGGGTCGCTGACTGCAACGTTTTGACGACGTAAATCGTATAAGGCCAGACTACCTTGAACCAACTGGTTCGGGCTTTGTAGTTTTACACCGATCTCAGCCTGCTGACCTGTTTCGGGTGCCAGAATGCTGCCATTGACATCGGTACGCGTATTCGGAAGAAACGACGTGGCATAACTGGCGTAAGGAGCCACGATATCATTGATGCTGTAGAGCAGCCCCACATTTCCGGTAAACTTGTTATATGAGTTTCGATCGGTCAGTCCTTTGGCTGCAACTCCCGACTTGGAGACATTTTGCGTTGATACCTCGGCCCAGTCTTGACGTCCTGCAAGGCTAAGTACCAGTTGATCTGTTAGGTTAATACGATCACGCACATATAAACCGCTATAGCGTAAACGGTTAATATCTTCGGTACTATTTGTCGCTACATATTTAACTGCTTGCCCATACACAGGGTTGTAAACGTTTAAACTTCCTGTGGTATATCGATCATTGATATAATCGTCTTTTGACTGCATTGCATCGATACCAATGCTGAGATCATGCTGCATACCCAGTAAATTAAACGCGCGCTGGAAGCTGTTATCTAATGAGTAAGTCAGCGTATCATGACTTTGATAACGCCCGTTATTGGTTCGATTGAGTGTGGTATAAGCAGGTGTGGTATTGACCCAGAAGTTTGTACCCGTTTGTGTAAACACAACCCGACCAGTCGATTTCAGTTGCTGAACCGCTGCATTTTGATTAAATGTCCAGCCGTTATCAAACTTGTATTTATAATTCCAGCCAGTGCGGTAAACATCTGCTTCATACCCACCAAAAGTTGGCTCACCTAAATATAAGCTTCGGTCAATCGCGCCATTCGGATTGGATTTTAAGGTGCCAATCACTGGTAAACCTTGTTGACGTAAATATTCTCGATGTTGATAGCTGGCAATTACCGATAGTTCGGCTTTATCGCCCAAATCGAAATTATAAGAAGGCGAGATATAAAAGTTTTTAAAGTACACATAGTCGGTTGGATCGTCTTGATCGGAAACACGACCTGTCAGTCTGAATGCACCTTTTTCAGTTTGCTTTGGCGCATAGTTCAAATCAAATGTGGCTTGTTTGAAGTTATAACTTCCGTAGCTCAGATCAGCAGTTGCAAAATTTTCGGCTTGTGGACGTTTAGTCACTAAATTGACCATGCCACCCGGTTGCACCAATCCAAAGTTCACAGACGCTGGCCCTTTAATGACCTGAACTTGATCCATACCAGATAAATCGACTGCAACACCATCTAAGGGTGACTGGCTTTGTCGAAGTCCATCGATATACACTTGATCAGACGAATTTTGACCACGAATAATAAAATCGTCCCATCCTCTACGCCCTAAATAGCCAGCACTGACCCCAGCAACACCATTGATGGCTTGTGAAAGTGTAGTTGCTTGCTTTTGATCGAGTTGTTCTCGCGTAATGACACTAACAGATTGCGGGGTTTTAAATAACGGTGCATCAGATTTCAGTGCTGAACTTGCTTGGGTTGCAGCATATTTTTTCTGGTTCGAATCTGCCTGTAATGAAATAGTGGGTAAAATATTTGAAGATGTAGCAACATCTGATTGCGTTATTTCTTCTGCCCAAGCACTTGTAGATAAACCCGTAAAAAGAACGATATAGATTGCATGCGATAAACAATTCAATTTGTGCATGATGATGCTCAGGCAGTCGCTGTTAAAAATGATTCTTATTATCTTTATTTCGATTTGATTAGCAAGCAGAATTTAAGAGTGATCTTATATTTTTAATTTGAAATTAAAATCTTAGAATGCGATAGATTGCTTTACATCAACCACCATCCTAAAAGACCCCCTAAAAAAACCACCAACCATACCGGAAGCCGCCAAACCATCAGTGCAAGGAGCGCAAGAAGAGCCAGACTAAAGTCTTTTGAGGTATAAATACTATTGGTCCAGATCGGTTGATACAAAGCCGCCAACAGCAGGCCCACCACGGCTGCATTAATTCCTTTAAGCGCAGCAATCATCCATGCAAGATCACGAATACTTTGCCAAAAAGGTAAAATGCCGATAAGAAGAAAAAAAGATGGACTAAAAATTGCCACAATACACAAAATACCTCCTAGCCAAGGCGTGATCATGTGAGGCATCGAGGCGCCTAAGAAGCCAGCAAAAGTGAATAATGGCCCGGGCACCGCTTGAGCCAGGGAGTAACCAGCTAAAAAGGTATTTTGCTCAATCCATCCAGTTGTGACGACTTGGGTGTTTAATAAAGGTAAAACAACGTGCCCACCACCAAAAACCAATGCCCCAGTACGATAAAAGGCATCAAAAATCGCAAGGGCTGGGTTTGAAAACGTAAAACTCAGCACAGGTAGCGCAATCAGTAATCCAAAAAATAGGATCAATCCAGTGAAACCAATATGACGAGAATTTGCTGTCGATACTTGTTGTTTTTCTGTGCTTTGCGATGATCTGAAAATCAATGTACCTAATATTCCCGCCACAATAATCACCACGAGCTGAGTCCAGAGCGAGGGAAGCATTAACATTATGAATGTGCTTAAACTCATGAGGGTGATTCGGGTTGCATCTGGGCATAAAGTTCTTGTCATTCCCCAAAGTGCTTGTATTACCACCGCTACAGCGATAATTTTCAAGCCATGCAAAATACCAGTAAGTTGCATGCTTTGCAGATGATCAAAACGCAGTGCAAATGAAATTAATATCATGGCTGAAGGGAAGGTAAACCCTAGCCAGGCAACTAAAGCACCTTTATAGCCACCGCAATAGTAGCCAATTGCCATACCTACCTGACTACTGGCTGGCCCAGGTAAAAACTGGCACAGTGCAACGGTATCGGCATACTGAGCATCGTTTAACCATTTACGGCGGATGACGAACTCATCACGAAAATAGCCAAGATGCGCAGTCGGACCACCAAAGGAGGTGAGTCCTAAGCGCAAAAATACAAGAAAAATTGTCCAAAGTGACTGGGTGGAGATCATCATAGGCATCTGTGATACTGATTATTTTGAATCTAAAGTATCAGAAAGCGTATGAAAGCATCATGAATATGCATGATGATTTGTTTTATTTCAAACGAAACCAGTAATCCAGACTGACATAACGCCCACCGCCCAATTTGATTAGTGCAAGTAGCATGATCAGATAAGTGACTGCAAACTCGATTCCATTATTTAAAATCACAAAATTTCCACTTGAGGTCAACCAGTCATAATTGCCATGTTCGGTCAGAATTTGTCGTGCTCGCTCTAACTTTTCAGCAGAAGCAAGTACCTGAGCATTTGCAAAAGGCGCCGAAGGATCGGCAATTGCTTGCCAACCGTTTGGCAAATGAACAGTCAAGATTGCAACCACCATGGTGATGATCAAGGGAATGCTGATCCAGCGAGTGAATATACCTAAGCTTAGACAAACTGCGCCAGCCAATTCAGTTGAGGTTGCAAGTGCAGCCATGACATAGGGCAAGGGCAAGCCCAATCCCAAGTCAGTATTGCCAAACCACTCTACAATATTGCTAAAGTGCATTAATTTATTTGTCCCTGCCATCCAAAAGATCGGAACTAAATACAATCGCAGTGCCAATGCGGGTAAGCCATCAAACGGTGTGCTCGCTTTTTTTACAATTAAATAGAGCTGATTGATTTTTTTTGTATAAATATTCATCATTTTTTCACATCCGATGCGATTTAATTCACATTAGTCGAAAGGATCTCGATTTTCTTACATAAAAAAATTTTTTTTAATGTGTAATAAATTCAGATGAACTGCGTCTAACACCAAGTACACCCCGTACACACAATCAAAAAATGTAAAAAGGAATCGATCATGAACAAATTAAACTCTATGACCACCGTGACTGCGCTATTGGCTTTGTCTGTCCTTGGCCCAACTCAGATTGCAACAGCTGCAACCTCATCTTCTACGGAAACCCATGCCAGTAAGGCAGCAGATGGTAAGTGCGGCAGTGCTAAATGTGGTGCGGATCATGCCAAGAAAGAGCATAAGTCAGCAGATGCGAAATGTGGTGCAGATAAAAAAATGGCAGATGCAAAATGTGGTTCTAAATAAACCGATCAGATATGTACAAGATCGGCTCATTCAATGGATGGGCCGATCTTGATCTGGATAAGGAGCTTGCTCATGATTGAAACTGCACACGTTGGGCTTGGTTTAAGACGAGAGTTTATCGATGATTTTTTAAGTGCAGCTTATCCGCCTGATTTTATCGAAATTGCACCTGAAAACTGGATGAACTTTGGCGGTCGACACGCAAAACTTCTTGCGACCTGTGTTGAAAAGTCTCCTCTTGTTTGTCATGGTCTTTCTCTCTCAATTGGCGGGCCACATCCGCTCAACCTTGAGTTTATTCATAAAATCAAAGCATTTTTAAATACTTATAATGTCAGTATTTACTCTGAGCATTTAAGTTATTCTCATGATGGCGGATACTTATATGACTTGTTACCCATTCCAATGACTCAAGACGCTGTTCGTTATGTTGCGGAGCGTATTTTACGTGTGCAGGATATTTTGGGACAAAAACTGGTCATTGAAAATGTATCGACTTATTTAATGCCCGGTGCTGAGATGACCGAAGCAGAATTTATTGTAGAAGTAATCAAGCAGGCGGATTGCGAATTACTTTTAGATGTAAACAACGTATACGTGAACAGCATAAATCACGGCACTGATGCTCAAGCGTTTATTTGTGCGATGCCTCAAGACAAAATACGCTATTTGCATATTGCAGGTCATGCGCAAGTAGAAGATCACCTGATCATTGATACACATGGTGATGCGATTACGGATTCTGTATGGCAACTTCTGGCGTTTACTTATCAACAATGTGGAATCAAGCCAACATTATTAGAACGGGATTTCAATATTCCGAGTTGGGAAGAACTCAATAAAGAATTAAAAAAAATTAAGACCATTCAAGCCATGGAGAGTGGATATGAACCAAATTCAGAAATCATTTCAGCACACGCAGCAGCAATTCTGTAATTGGATTCGCCATCCACATTCTGATTTGGCTAGCGTTTACGATCATGAGCGCATGCAAGTGTATCGTGATTTGGTATTTAATAATATTAGCTCGTTTATCAATCTGGTTTATCCGATTACGCGCAGATTATTGCTCGAATGTCAGTGGCAAGCACTATTACAGGATTTTGTCGCAAATTCGAAATGTCAATCTCCATATTCAAACGAGATAGCGCTAGAGTTTCGTGAGTATTTTTCTCATCAAGCTCATCCCATGTTTAGTCAATATCCTTGGTTAGCCGAGCTTCTACAATTTGAGTGGCTTGAATTGTATTTAGACACTTTGGTTATCGATCAACCGGTATGTGTAGAACCTTATCAATGGCAGTTAAAGCAGGCTGTTTGGGTTTTGGTTTATCAATATCCTGTGTATGAATGGACACTCAATACACAACCGAATGACATTCAGCTTGCACCTGGTGTGATTATGGTATGGCGTGATGAAATTGATCAAATCCGTTTAGAGCGATTATCGCCATTATTTGGGTTGCTCATCGAACATCTGGTCGAACATGGTGGCGCTATGCAAGATACGCTTCATGATTTAATCGTATCGATTTTGGGAGATCAGCCTAATGACGTGGCTGAAAACCAATTAAATGAATTGAAATCGTTACTGCTTAAGTTTGATTTGGTCTCCATTTCTGTGTCTAAGTGAGAATTCTTCATGACCATAGCTGCGTCGACTCAAGCGGATCGCATTACTGATCAGTTGAATGATCCTATTTTTATTGCCGATCTTAGACATCAAATGATTAAGTTTGCCGTGTTACAGATGTCTTCTATCCAAAGCGCCGAAGATGTCGTGCAGGAAGCGCTTATCAGTGCACTAGAACATGCCGCTTCGTTTTCAGGTCGGTGTGCGTTTAAAACGTGGGTATTTGCAATTTTAAAAAATAAAATCATCGACTTTATCCGTAAGCAATCACGCTTGATCAGCATGACAGATTTATTCGATGATGATTCTGAAAAAAGCATCGATACATTGTTTAATAACAAGAATCACTGGCATGCACATGAAGCACCACAGGCATGGCCAAGTCCAGACCAGATGCTTGAACAAGAAGACTTCTGGGTAATTTTTGATGCCTGCCTCAATCATTTGTCTGCACAGCAGGCACAAGTGTTTATGTTGCGTGAAATGATTGAGCTAAGCTCACAGGAAATTTGCAATAAGCTAGGGTTAACTATTTCAAATTTTAATGTATTGATGTACCGCAGTCGAACACGCCTAAGAGAATGTCTCGAAAATAAATGGCTTTTAAAGGAGGAATGTTCATGCTGACCTGTCGAAAAGCGACTCAACTACTCTCGGAAAAACAAGATCGTTCACTTGCATTAAATGAACTTACACATCTTCAATTACATTTATTGATGTGTATATCCTGTCGCCGCTATGCAAAACAAATTAAAGTAATTTCAATATTATCAAGTAAATTTAAACAATTAAAAGATGATGAATTAAATAATGATTAAGCTTAAAAATCGTGAAGATCATTCATGTTTTATGGTGCTCTTGTTTTGTGGCTTTAGTTTAAAGCTTGAAATATATAAAAATTGAATTAAATTAATACAATGATAAATATAAATAAAAAGTAATAGTTTTATTCTTATTTTTTTAAGCTTTTGTTTTTAATATAATTAAATTTAATGATTTAAATTTTTAGAATTTATCTTTATTTGTATCTAAAATATGCAAATGATTTTCATTTAATTAAGTATTTTGTATATGAATAATCCAGATTTTAAAATAAAAATCATGTGAAATCAGACTGCAAAGCAAATACTTGACTTCATAAAAATATTGAGTTCATCCGTTATTTTTCAAAATGATCACATAATATTCACATTCTATCCTATATGTTAATATGGTCCCTCATAATGATTTAAAACAATGTAGGGATAAAAAATAAAGTAATAACGATGAAATTAAATATTGGTCAAGGAGATAGCCAATGAACAATCGTATCGCACTAGCGATGGCATTAATGGGGTTAAGTGCTTGTGCACTTGCATCCAGTCACCGTGAAGCTCCATCCATCACCAAAACACCTAAAGTAGATGCCACCGATTTTTATATGTTTAAAAGCTATGAAAGTAATCGGGGCGACTATGTCACCATTTTAGCCAATTACCAGCCACTTCAAGATGCTTATGGTGGCCCGAACTACTTTGCTTTAGACCCCAAAGCGCTTTATGAGATTCATATCGATAACAATGGTGATGCGCAAGAAGATATTACTTTTCAATTTAAATTTGATCAGGAGTTAAAAGATCTACAAGTACCTGTAGGTGGCAAAAATATCTCTGTACCATTGTCAAATATTGGAAAAATTACCAATGATGGCAGTTCTGCTCAAAACACGGCTGAAACATATACCGTAACTATGGTCAAAGGTGATCGACGTAAAGGCGATCGTAACGTGTTGGGCTCCTTTAAAAAACCTTTTGATAATGTGGGCGCAAAATCAATTCCCAATTATCAGTCTTATGCCAATAGTTTTGTGCAAAATATCAACTTTGGCAGCTGCGGATCAGGCAAAGTATTTGTTGGCCAGCGCCAAGATCCATTTGCAGTCAATCTTGGCGAAGTTTTTGACCTTGTGAATATCAAGATTCCTGCTACGCAGCTTGCACCATCGGGTGTGAATGCTGAAGACCAGGGACTTAATACCATTGGCAATAAAAACGTGACGACCATTGCACTTGAAGTACCACAATCATGTTTGGTGTCTTCGGGTGAAACAGTAATTGGTGGTTGGACCACAGCCAGTTTACCTCAAGCGACTTTACTTAATCCGACTCCAGAGAGTAATTTGACCAGTGCATCTAAAGTGGGTGGGGCATGGACGCAAGTTTCCCGTTTGGGTATGCCTTTGGTCAATGAGGTGGTGATTGGTTTAAAAGACAAAGACAAATTCAATGCCAGCAAACCAGTCAATGATGGTCAGTTTGCCGATTATGTTACCAATCCAACATTACCAACATTGATTGAAGTGTTATTTAAAGACGCTACAGGCGGTGCCGTGGTTGCGCCAACCAATTTCCCACGTACCGATCTGGTCAATGCATTTTTACTTGGAGTACCGGGTCTGAATCAGCCTAAAAACGTGAAAGCCTCTGAAATGTTGCGCTTAAATACTGCAATTGCAGCGCAAACCAAAGATAAGCAAAATCGTTTAGGTGTGATCGGTGGAGACACCAGCGGATTCCCAAATGGTCGCCGTCCGGGAGATGATGTAGTCGATATCGAGCTACGTGTTGCGATGGGTTTACTGTGTACCATTGATGGTGTAAACACCGCAGTGGGCTGTAAAGGGTCGGATGCGAAAGCAGGTACGATTGGATTTACCGACGGTGCATTGCAGTCACCTCAGCAGTTTGGTACCACTTTCCCGTATCTTAACACTCCAGTTGCGGGTTCACCGTTCAATACTGCCAGTAAGTAATGAGGAGTCATTACCATGAAAAAAATAACCTTGATGTTCATGGTTGTTTGGGGATTGAGCGGTTGTGGTGGCAGTGGAGATGATCATGCTTCTAATAACACCCAAACGCAAAGCGATCCTGTGTTACGAGAAACTTTGACGTTAACCAACCAATCACAAAGTAGCTTTAGTCAGTCTGAGCCCAAATCTCTGAAAGATATTTCAGAAGCTTCGATTGATAACAAAGCAGAGCCGCTTGCAGTTAAATTTTAAGGATTTGCGCCCTAGGTGTTGAGCCTCGGGCGTATTTAAGAGGGATACCCAATGTTGATGCGTAAACTGTCGTTCGCCATAATTTTAATAATTCCTGTAAGTTCGATTTATGCTCATCCAAAGCACCATCATAGCTATAGCGGTAATACTGAAAAAAACCAAAATGCCAAAGCCACTTACAGTGACGCAACGCGTAATCAAATTGTGAATGTATTACTTGAAAATGCCTACGCCAAAGGTGACGGTGATTCACTCGAAAAAGCTGAACAATTGATGCAAAAAAGCAATGATCCATCAGATCTTGAAAATCAGTTGCTAAATACCCGCATTGAGCAAGCGAATCATAATTTTTCGGCTGCAGAACAGCGTTTAAAACAGCTTTTAAAAACTCGACCCAACAACAGCGATGCCATTTTACAGCTGGCCAATATTTACCGTTTGCAAGGAAAATACAGTGCGTCTACCCAATTATGCCAAAAGCTGACGCAGCCTGAAGTCATGCTTTATCGTGCAGGATGCGAGTTGCAGGTTGATGCAATGACAAAGTCTTATTCACAGCTTAAACCTCAAATTGATCAGCTTCTTTCGCAAACACCACGTATGAGCCGCGCAGATCAACAATGGTTGGGAAATATCTTTATTGAACTTGCCACACGGTTTAACGATCCGGCACTTGCAGATAAATCTATGTTATTGCTGCAAACCAATAACTTACCCAATACATTAGCAAAAGCGAATTGGTACATCGCACAACATCAGTATCAGACTGCACTGAAGCTTTTAACACCTTACCGCTATCATGACGGTGCGATGTACCGCATTATTTTGTGCAAACAAAAACTGAATGATCCAAGTGCCCAGACTGATCTCAATGAGCTAACCCAGCGCGTACAAGATTTACTTGACCATCATGACCATATTCATTTACGTGAGCAGGCACAGTTTCTCTGGATTTCTAAAAAATACAATGAAGGACTCAAAATCGCGGCTAAAAACTGGGATATGCAACGAGAAAATGATGATTTTGAAGTGTATGCAGCACTTGCCATCGCAGCTAAAGATACTGATATTTCTAAAAAATTACTAACTTGGAGTGAAAAAACTGGTTATCAACATCCAGAATATATACCTCAATTACAACAGATCGTGAATCAGTCATGATGTGAAAATTTAAACTGAACCAGCCTATAAAAACTTAAAAATAACTGACTTTATAAATGAGATAAACATCATGAACAAAACAATGTTAAGCGTATTACTGCTGAGTAGTTCGGGGTTTTATACCAGTCAAACGGTCTGGGCAGGGGGAGAATACATTGCCAATTTACCTACCATTACCATGCAGGCATCAGGCGATAACACAGATCCTTTAAACGGTGCATTTACTGCATCTCAAGGAACAATTACACAAGAGCAGATCGAAACGCGTCCTTTATCTCGTCCGGCTGAAGTACTTGAAACGATTCCTGGCGTCATTGTGACGCAGCACAGTGGTTCCGGAAAAGCGAACCAGTATTTTCTACGCGGTTTTAATCTGGATCATGGTACAGACTTCGCCACATCACTAGACGGTCAACCGCTTAATATGGTGACACATGCGCATGGGCAAGGTTATACCGATCTAAATTTTTTAATCCCAGAACTGATTCACAATATCGATTATCACAAAGGTGCAACTTCTGTGGATGATGGTGATTTTGCCTCTGCTGGAACAGCAAAAATTTATACCCTTCATTCGCTGGAGCGTCCATTTGCACAGGTAACATTGGGTAATCATGATCTACTACGGTTTTTAGGTGTTGGGCATGTAAAAATAAATGACGGTGAGCTAATTGGTGCCTTTGAAAATCAAAGCAGTGACGGGCCTTGGACAAATCCTGAAAATCTGTCTAAACAAAATCTCTTTTTAAAATATTTTAAAGGCGATGAAGATCAAAACACATCATTTGGTCTTCAGCATTATCAAGCAAAATGGGACGCCACAGATCAGATTCCTGAACATCTGGTTCAAAATGGGCAGCTTGATCGTTTCGATAGTCTAGACCCTTCCGATGGTGGAAAATCTAAACGCACAGCATTGTGGTTCAATCGCAATCAGCGTGCAGATCGTGAGTTTTCACAGTTTTCAGCCTACGCGGTCCGTAGTGAACTGAATCTTTTTTCAAATTTTACTTACTTTTTAGATGATCCGCTGCGTGGCGATCAGTTTGAACAAGCTGAAAAGCGCACCTTGCTGGGTTTGAAGTTTCAAAAGGGATGGAGTGATCGGTGGTACGATAAAGAAATGCTCAATATTGTCGGGTCATCTCTTCGTTATGATGACATTGATGGTCTGGGTTTACATCAAACTCAAAATCGTCAACGATTTAATACAATACGTGAAGATGATGTCAAACAAACCACGCTCGGCGTTTGGGGGCAAAATCAGATTGCATGGCAACCTTGGCTACGCTCAATTATAGGTTTACGTGGTGACCTTTATCATTTTAATGTGAATTCGGATCGAAATGAAAATAGTGGTCGAAAAACAGATCACATTCTGAGTCCGAAATTCAGTTTGATTTTAGGGCCATGGAAAAATGTCGAATATTACATCAATTATGCCTACGGATTTCATAGTAACGATGCAAGGGGCGTTACGACAAAGCTCAATGTAGATCCGCGTGATGCAAATTACTTACAACCACTTGATTCGGTTTCACCGCTGGTGCGTACAGTGAATAAAGAGCTGGGTTTAAGAGCACATTTGATTGATAACCTCACCACCACACTGGCATTATGGCGCCTGGATTCTGACTCTGAATTACTGTTTATTGGTGATGCGGGCACCACTGAGCCTAGCCGGCCCAGTAAACGCCAAGGGATTGAGCTGAGTAATTTTTATCAACTCAATGATTGGGTGATGATTGATATTGATGCGGCATGGTCAAAAGCGCGATTTAAAGATAGTAGTGAAGAGGGCGATTTTATTCCCGGAGCCATCGAAAAAACACTTAGCGCGGGTATAAGTTATAAATTAAATGACCAATGGAGTTTTGGCGGTCGTTTACGGTATTTCGGCCCTCGAGCATTGATTGAAGACAACAGTGTTCGCTCGGACTCATCGACAATCGTTAACTTACTAGCCAGCTATCAACTGAATAAAAATATCTTCACACAAATAGAACTACTCAATGTATTGGATAAAAAGGTGAATGATATCGAATACTACTATGCATCGTGTGCTACACAAGATTTCAATACTGCGGCATGTGCGCCTGGTTCTGCTGAAAGAGAAGGAATTTCAGATAAACATATCCATCCGAGTGAAGGGCGAAACCTAAGATTCACCTTAAGATATTTATTTTAAATCGCTGGGGAGTCAGCTATGAGACTTCATGACCAATCCAAGATTTCGCCTGTTGCTTTATTTTTCACTGCAATATTGCATATTGGATTGGTCGTGTTTGTTATTTCTCGTCCAGTTGAGCAAACGCCAGAAATCAAAAAAGGTATGAGTGTTGTCTTCATGCCAACAAGTGCTGTTGAACAAAATGATTCGTTGAGTTTTAAACCCGCCCTGAAAATGCCACCCCTGCCAGAAACATTGATTGAAACGCCTTTTGATCAGTATGATACGCAGAGTTTGGGGCAAACAGCCCAGTTAAATGTGCTGGAGTTTAGCCAAGAGGCAACAAAGGGAAATCAAGCAATTGATCCTTTACTGGCAGCCCAGCTTAGAGCCAAACAAGCCATTCGTCGGGCTAAAGTCACTTCAGATCAATATCAGTTGAATCCTGAAAAAATTGATCCTGCTTTGCTATCACAATTAAATTTAGAGCCCAAGCATCCCGATACATCACACGTTAAGAATGTTCAGGCGCCACAAAATAGTGAGCTTGTCCAGATCATCGAAATATATCCCTTTATAAGCGATCAAATAGAAATTGAGCAACTTACTCAAGCATTAATGAATCAGCCCTATACTCAAGAACAGATTTTTCAAGAGAATCAGTTGAAACAGCAAATTTTGAGTAAAACAGAGAAACAAATACTTCAAAGCTTTGCTCAACATATCGATGAACTCGTTTTCCTGATTTTACCTTCACAGTCTCGCGTTATACTGGTTCAATATACTGCCGATTTAATTCCCTCCGACGATATTCAATCATTTTTAAAAACGCTCGATGTTGAGCCACTCATTCAGAATAAAAAAGCTAAACCCTATCTGGTGAAAGTGAATATCAACGAGTTGATGAACATCACAACACAAAACGGTGTTTAGCTTTTTTTGTTTATTGCATGACCTATCGAGAGTAGGGCTGCACCTATTTTCCACTCTTTTGAATGATAGGTAACCAAGCCTATTCAAATCAAGCAGATTGAAAAGATCAAATCACCATGCCATTTCATGACCCTGAAAATCAATAAATTTGTGTTGGTTGCTGCCGATAGAAGCCTGTATTATCTTTACCAGTCCTGCAGTACTTTCTTTGACCGTAACAGGCGCTTGGCTTCCGCCCATCTCTGTTTGAACCCAGCCCGGATGTAAATTCAACACACCGATATTCAGCGGAATCGCCTCATTTTGTGCAAAACCACGGCTGATACTGTTTAAAGCGGCCTTGCTGGCACGATACAACTCCATACTGCCATCGTCATTGAGCGCAACACTGCCCATTCTTGAACTCATAAATGCAATGAGGCTGTTTGCTTTCATGAGTGGAAGGAATTTTCTGGCAATGGTCACAGGTGCAATGCTGTTAACCCAAAACAGGTCTACAATTTCATTTGGCTGTGATTGTTCGACGCGCTGATGTTCTGGCCCCGCTATACCAGCAGACACTAAAAGCAGATCTATTGAACCTTCTGAATATTTGCTGGTGATCATATTGGCAGTATCTAAATGACTCAGATCTAGCTCAGCCAATTCCAGTTGGTCTGGATATTCTGCAAGTAATTGTTTGAGGTCATCGGGTACACGAGTTATATCTCGAAGTGTCGCAATAACGCTCCACTGCTGAAGAAGTAATTCCCGAACCAGTCCTAAACCAATTCCTCGTGAAGCACCCACGACAATAGCACGCTGATTTTCTTTCATTATGACTTTTCCTGTTCGATTTTGACCGCGGCTTGCCAGCTTGGCAGTAAACTCAAGCCCTCAACATAGCGTTGAATATTTGGATACTTTTTACCTTGTTGCATTTGATGAACTAAAGCATGTAATCCAAAGCCCATCATAAAGTCAGCACCAGTTAAACGCTGATCAACAAAGTACTTTTTATCTGCCAAATAGTCATCTAAGAAACCAAATACTTTTTCAAACTCAACTTGCGTATAGCGTTCTAAAAATACCAATTCTGTACCTTGCTTTGTTTCCATTGCATTAAATGTTTTTAACAAAAATGGCAACATGGCAGAGCTTTCAGAAAAATGAATCCATTGCAGGTAATCTGCATAGAGATCTTCACTTGAATCGGGTGCTAAATGTGGTGCAAGTTTGGCAATTAAAAGCTCAACAATCGCACCAGATTCTGTAATCAATTTACCGTCCCATTCTATGACAGGCGATTTCCCTAAAGCATGGATTGATTTTAACGAATCTGGAGCTAAATGCGTATTCAGATCACGATAGTAGCGTTGTAACTGATACGGCTGTTGGATCTCTTCAAGTAACCATAAAATACGAAAAGAACGTGATTGATCTAAATGATGCAGTGTAATCATAAGGCTTCCTTATTAGAGTTTGACCACGACTTTGCCAAAGTTTTCACCCTTTAACATGCCATTGAAAGCATCAATCACGTTATCTAAACCTTGCACCATATGTTCTTTGTATTTGATTTTACCTTTTTTTAGCCACTCAGACATTTGCTGATTAAATTCAGGGTACTGGCTACCATAATCATCAAAAATAATGAAACCTTGCATGCGAATTCGTTTTTTTAATAGGGTAGAGATAAAACCAGGCAGGCGATCTGGCCCTTGAGCTTGTTCGGTCGCGTTATATTGAGCAACTACGCCACACAAAGGTACACGTGCAGCCGAGTTAAGTAATGGCCATACAGCCTCAAAGACTTTTCCGCCTACATTTTCGTAATAGATATCAATGCCATCAGGAACAGCCTGTTTTAATTTCTCTGCGAAATTTTCATCACGATGATCAATACATGCATCAAAACCGAGTTCTTCGACAGCATAACGGCATTTTTCCGCTCCGCCAGCGACACCGACCACACGACAACCTTTAAGTTTACCAATCTGTCCGACTGTTGCACCTACGGGGCCAGTTGCAGCGGCAACCACTAAGGTTTCACCTGCTTTAGGCTGACCAATGTCTAAAAGCCCCATATATGCGGTAAAGCCTGGCATTCCTAAAATACCTAATGCCCAAGCGGGATGTTCGGGATGCATGCCCAAACTTTGACACGCCGTGCCATCTGAAATCGCGTAAGCCTGCCAACCATTTCCAGAAAGAATCCATTCACCTTCTTTAAACTTTGAGTTTTTAGTGGCAACAACTTGACTCACTGTTCCACCAACCATTACGCCACCAATTTCGACAGGTGCCGCGTAAGAGGGAGCATCACTCATACGACCACGCATATACGGATCGAGTGATAGATAAACGGTTTTTAACAAGATTTCGCCTTGTTTAAGCTCAGGAACCGGAACTTCCTCAATTTTGAAATCACTATGTTTTGGTTCACCGACTGGTCTTGCAGCTAAAACAATACGCTGATTGGTAATATTATTCATTGATTTAACTCCATATTCTGCATAAGAAACACTTCTATATAGAAATTAGAAATATTGATTGATGTCTTTAAAATTGATTGTAGGTGAGTTATGATTAAAATCAAGACGACTGGTCTATTTTTAACAATAGAGAACATAATTGATATGAATCTATGAGTTTTGATTACGTATGAGACAGACTCTGACATTTCAAAAAGAATTTCTCTAACGACCAACTGATTCATCGTATTTGGTTTTTTCTCACAGTAGTTGATTTATTAAAATTGAAAAATGGAAGTGAAACACTTCCATTATAGTTTTACACAAAAATATTTATATGAAATTCAAAAGTCTTTTGTGGCGCATTCAGACTTGTTTTGACGAGCTCAAATCATTTAAATGACTATTGAAAGAGAAATCGTCATTTCACTATCTTTTAAAAAAGTAAATCCACAATTTTTTAAACTTTAACTCACTGACTAACACGCCCAATAAAACTAAAATCCCTCCAAAAATCGATAATATTGATAGTCGCTCCCCAGCCAAACGGCCAAAAATTGCAGCCCATACAGGTTCTCCAGAATAGATAATTGCAGCTTTTGATGGATCTACCGTACGTTGTGCCCAATTCATTGCGAATTGAATTAATGCGCTCGCACCTCCTAATGCACCGACAATCAGGATAAACTGCCACGAAAGATTAGGAATGTATTCCGATTGGCTAAAAGGAATTGCTACGAAACAGGCAATGGAGGCCACAACAAGCTGAATAAACGTTACCTTGCCTAAATTCACTTTACCCGCAAAGAATCCAATTAAAATAATCTCCATGGCAATTCCGATCGCACTGCATATGGTCATGATCTGTCCGTAACTTAAATCTATTTGAGACATACTATTCCCGGTAAGCAAAAGCAGACCAAAAAATGCCAGTATAACTCCGATCCAGATATTAAACGCAGGTACTTTTTTAAAAAAAAGAAAAAGCAATATCGGCACAAAAGGGACATAAAGCGCCGTGAGGAATGCCGACTCACTACTTGTGATCGTTTGCAGGCCTACCGTTTGAAATACATAAGAAAAGGCGATAACGATACCAATGAAAAAACCGGCAATCACTTCTTGACGGCTGAAATTTTTGAGCTGCTGATAAGACACCAGAAATAGAACAGCTGCCGCGATACCGAAGCGTGTACCTACAAAAAAAATTGGTGAAGTAAAGTTCAGAGCATAATGTACGGCTAAAAAAGTACCACCCCAGAGAATTGTAATGAGGATCAATACAATTTCAGGAAATTTTGAAGACGAAGTGATTGACATAGTGAAAGACCAACATAATGTGCAATATATTACCCATTATTGCATTAAATTATTTTTTTGTGCAATATACTGCTCAAAACATTCAATAGATAGCATATGACCAACAAGGTATTAGAGTTTGTAGGGCAGAATATTAGGCATTTCAGAGAAAAAGCCAGCTTGAGTCAGGTTGAATTGGCAAATTTAGCCGGATTAAGTAGGCGCACAGTGATAGCTCTGGAAAGTAATCAGATGAATATTAGCTTGGCTAAACTCGATGCGATTGCATCTGCTCTTAAAATAGACTTTGTAACGCTTGTAAGTGATCACGCTCATGATCTTCCAAAATTAACGAATGTCTTGGCTTGGAAAGGCAGTCAACCAGAGAGCTATGCAACTTTAGTGGGTGCAATGCCATCAAAACATCAGACAGAAATGTGGGTATGGTGTTTGGGTACAGGGGAAAAGTATGAAGCAGAACCCGATGCCGATGGATGGCATGAAATGATATGGGTGTTGGAAGGCGAGCTTACTCTTCAAATTAACGATACAGCGCATATTTTAAAAGCAAATGAAAGTTTGGTATTTCCAAGCTCTACTCATTACACCTACATCAATTCAGGATTAAATACGGTTAAATTTATCAGGAATGTAGCGCATTAATTTTGTGAATTTTTTGACTGGCAGTATTTGTTTGGCTTTTACGAACAATGCTAATGCATTTATTGTTTATATCTTAAATATCTCTGCCATTTGAGCCTAAAATAGTCAAGATTATCCAAAAATTCAAACTTAAATAGAGATTATAAAAATTATTTAAATGCTTAAATGAGAAGCGTTAGACAGCATTAAAAATAGCGTTATCGTGTCTAAATTTTTAATGCTTAGTTTCTAAAATTAAAAACGCCCTGTAGTGATGAGCTTAATTTAGGAGTATCTCAGCATCAATTTGATACATTGTGGACCGGCAAGCACAAGCAGTGATTCCATCAAGATAAAATGCGAAGTTATCGAAAGATAAAAAGACGGGCTCGCTAAAACGCAATAAATTGCTTCAAACAGTTAAGCGTTTAGAAAAAACTATTTGGAAGAAATGGTCAGGCTATCACTGGTGGAGTCTAGTTGAAACCAACATATATTGCATGAAATTGCTAGGGGATAAACTCAGTGCGAGAAATTTTCAAAGCCAAGTTAATAAGATTCATACACGAGTAGAAGTATTAAATAAATTTACAGACTTAAGTAGACCAGATACCCGAGTTGTAACTTTACGTATCTCTCCACACAATCTCAACACAATATTGGCAGAAATTTGAAACTAAGTTTTAACAATACCAACTGTCACTAATTTTGTTGTAGTTAAAATGAACAAACACTTTCATCTTAAGCTTTGTGTGTTGGGGATGAGTGCAGCCATGCTTATGGGTTGCAAAAAAAATGCTGAAGAAATTCAAACTGAACAGCCACCAGCGGTTGTCAGCGTTTTTACTGCACAGCAGCAACCAGTTCACCTTATTGAAAATCTACCTGCACGCGTAACAGCGTATCGGATTGCCGAAATTCGTCCACAAGTCGGAGGAATTGTGGAAAAGGTATTATTTACACAAGGTTCTGATGTCAAAACAGGTCAGTCTTTATTCAAAATTAATTCCGATATCTTGCAAGCAGATGTAGAGAGTAATCAAGCTACATTACAACGTGCTCAGGCTGAAGTGATACGTTTAAAATCGCTTCTTGGCCGTTATGAACAATTATTGTCAAGCCATGCAATTAGTCAGCAAGAATATAACAATACTGAGACAGCTTATGATCAAGCGAAAGCCGATGTTGCTCAACTAAAAGCAGCATTAACCAGACAAAAATTGAACTTAAAATATTCTACGGTTACAGCACCTATTTCTGGTCGTATCGGTCAGATTTTAGTGACGGAAGGTGCATTGGTTGGTCAAGCAGATACTAAAGCGATGGCTGTCATTCAACAGATCAGTCAAGTTTATGTCGATGTGAAACAATCTATTATTGAATATGAGAAATTACAAGAAGCGTTACAGCAAGGAACAGTATCAGATGTGCAACCTCAAGTCGTTATTTTAAACAGTCAGGGCAAGCCTTATCAGGCAAAGGGAAAATTACTGTTTTCAGATACTAATGTTGATCCTGATACCGGTGATGTCACAATCCGTATTCTCGTCAAAAACAGCCAGCAAGAACTTCTACCGGGTATGTATGTGCGGGTCAATATCAATCGTGCTGTAATTGACAATGCGATTTTGATACCGGAACGAGCAATTCAACATGATATCAGTGGAAAGACCAATGTTACGGTTATTAATTCACAGGGACAGACTATTGTTAAACCTGTTCGGTTAGGGCAGCGTTATCAAAGTAATTATGTAGTAACCAGTGGCTTGAGTGCTGGTGAAAAGGTCGTGGTTGAAGGTGCGGAACGTATACAGCCAGATCAGAAATTAAAAATTAAAATCTGGCAACCATCTGTAGCTACCTCTGAAAAAGGAGCACACTAAGATGTCTCAGTTTTTCATTCGTAGACCAATTTTTGCTTGGGTGATTGCACTATTTATTATTTTATTTGGGGTATTGAGTATTCCTAAATTACCCATTGCCCGTTTTCCAAGTGTAGCACCGCCGCAAATCAGTATCACCGCAACCTATCCTGGGGCGACGCCTAAAACACTCAATGACAGTGTAGTCACATTGATTGAGCGCGAGATGTCAGGAGTTAAAAACTTACTGTATTACAGTTCAACATCGGATAATTCAGGAAGTGCAACCATCACAGCCACCTTTAAGCCTGGTACAGATGTTGAACTTGCTCAAGTCGATGTACAAAACAAAATCAAAGCAATTGAATCAAGGCTGCCACAGTCGGTAAGGCAGCAAGGATTGATGGTTGATGCTGCATCATCTGGTTTTTTGATGATTGTGGGACTTAATTCTTCTGATAATCGTTACTCTGAAGTTGATCTGAGTGATTACATGGCTCGCTTTGTGATTGAGGAGCTTAAACGGGTCAATGGCGTAGGTAAGGTTCAAAATTTTGGTGCAGAAAAGGCGATGCGTATCTGGGTCGACCCTGATCGCTTGGTTGCATATGGACTTAGTATTAAAGATGTCAATACAGCCATTCAAAATCAGAACATTCCGATTTCTCCCGGTCGAATCGGAGATTTGCCTGCATCAAAAGATCAGCAAATTACCATTCCATTAACCGCCTTAGGTCAGCTGGAAAATATCGAACAATTCAAAAATATTAGCCTCAAATCAAATAAAAATGGGGCGAATGTAAAATTATCGGATGTTGCTCGAATTGAAATTGGTGCGCAGTCTTATAATTTTGCCATTCTGGAAAATGGTAAACCTTCTACAGCTATTGCTATTCAAATGAGCCCTGGTGCCAATGCAGTGAAAACCGCTCAAGGGGTTCAAGAAAAACTCGATCAGCTCAGTGCTTCTTTGCCACAAGGTATGAAATTTTCTATTCCATACGATACAGCTCCGTTTGTAAAAGTATCGATTGAAAAAGTAATTACCACTTTGCTAGAAGCAATGGTTCTTGTCTTTATCGTAATGTTTTTATTCCTTCACAATATTCGCTATACCCTCATTCCTGCGATTGTTGCACCAATTGCCTTACTGGGAACCTTTTCAGTTATGCTGATCGCAGGGTTTTCAATTAACGTGTTGACCATGTTTGGCATGGTGCTCGCCATCGGAATTATTGTGGATGACGCGATTGTGGTGATCGAGAATGTTGAACGGATTATGGCAACAGAACACTTGTCTCCTGTAGAAGCGACCTCAAAAGCCATGACCGAAATTACCAATCCCATAATCGGGATTACCTTAGTCTTGGCTGCGGTATTCTTACCGATGGCATTTGCTGCAGGCTCTGTGGGAATTATTTATCGTCAATTTACCATGACTATGTCGGTTTCTATTCTGTTTTCAGCATTCCTGGCGCTGACATTAACGCCTGCCTTATGTGCAACGCTATTAAAACCTATTCATGCACATCAAGAGAAAAAAGGATTTTTTGGCTGGTTTGATCGAAATTTCGAAAAACTGAATAATCAATACGAAAAAATACTGTTTCGAGTCACCCGACATGTTTTGCCTGCGATGTTCATTTTTGTTGGCATTGTGGCTGTACTGATCTTCAGTTTTAAAATGGTGCCAACGGCATTTATGCCAGAGGAAGATCAAGGCTGGTTTATGACTTCCATTCAGTTGCCGGCAGATGCCACTCAGCAGCGCACTCTTAAAGTGGTTAATGAATTTCAGCAATTTCTCAATCATGAAAAAGGCATTAAAGATAATATGGCGATTTTAGGATTTGGATTTAGCGGTTCAGGTCAAAATACTGCCATGTTTTTTACCAATCTGACCGATTTTAAAGATCGAACGATCACTGCACAGAAAGTTGTGAATAATGCCAATATGGCCATGACCGATAGCTCAGAAGGGCAAACAATGTCTGTTTTACCCCCTGCGATCGATGAGTTAGGAACATCGTCTGGTTTTACTTTGCGTTTACTAGATAAAGGCAACATTGGTATGGATGCTTTGATCAAAGCACAAAATCAGCTCATTACACTTGCTACGCAAAATAAAAAACTTACTGGCGTATATGCTGAAGGTTTACCGGAGGGGAGTACGGTACAGCTAAAAATTGATCGTGAAAAATTACAGGCATTAGGTGTCAACTTTAGCGATGTCACGGATATTATTTCGACTTCTATGGGGTCTATGTATATCAATGACTTCCCCAATCAGGATCGTATGCAGCAAGTGATTGTACAGCTAGATGCCAAATCTAGAATGAGTATTGAAGATATTGGTAAAATTAAAGTGAATAGCCAGAGTGGTAAACTGGTATCGATGGCTGAAGTGATCACACCAATCTGGCAGCATGCCCCTCAGCAGTTCAACCGTTACAATGGTCGACCGTCTTTAAGTATTACGGGGAGTCCCGCAACAGGATTTTCTTCTGGGCAAGCGATGCTTGAAATGGAACGTCTCATTACGCAACTGCCTCAAGGTGTCGGTTATGAGTGGACGGGAATTTCTCTCGAAGAAAGACAGTCTGAAGCACAGACCACATTCTTACTGATCTTATCGATGCTGGTGGTGTTTTTGGTCTTGGCTGCACTGTACGAAAGCTGGTCAATTCCTTTATCGGTGATGTTGGTGGTTCCTCTTGGCATGGTCGGGGCGTTTATCGCGGTGATGGTAAGAGGCATGCCCAATGATATTTTCTTCAAAGTGGGCTTGATAACCATTATTGGTCTATCTGCAAAAAATGCGATTTTGATTGTTGAGTTTGCCAAAACATTAAGACAAGAGGGTATGGGCTTGGTTGAGGCAACCGTCGCCGCAGCAAAACTAAGATTACGTCCTATTTTAATGACATCTCTTGCATTTACCTGTGGTGTAATTCCCTTGGTAATCGCAACAGGTGCTAGTTCGGAAACGCAAAAAGCCATTGGTACAGGCGTGTTTGGCGGTATGATCAGCGCCACCATTCTGGCAGTCTTTTTTGTTCCCGTGTTCTTTATTTTCGTGATGAACATTGTAGAAAAATTCTCTCAACGAAAACATTCTCACAAGTAGTTCATGTCCAATATAGTCATGAGATAAGGCGTGTCCGCTTTATCTCATTGGATAATGTTGTTGAGTATTCAAACGAGGTTGATGTAATGCAAGTAAGAATTGAAACATCACGATTGATTTTGCGAGCATTTGAAATTGAAGACGCAAGTGATTTGCTGGCTTATGTTTCTCAGCCGAAAGTAAATTGTTTTATTGACGAACAAATTTTAAAGATTGAACAAGCGATTGAAAAAATAAAAACAAGACAGCAGAGTAAAGATTATCTTGCAGTTCAGTTAAAACAAACCAATCAGGTCATTGGGGAGCTATTTTTTATTCATGAAGAACCAGATACCTACTCTGTAGGATGGAACTTCAATACAACTTTTCATGGCCAAGGCTTTGCCTATGAGAGTGCTGATGCATTCTTAGATCATCTTTTCAAGCAGCTCAATGCACGAAGAATCTACGCTTATGTCGAGGAAGATAATCATGCTTCACAAAAACTGTGTGAACGGTTAGGTATGCGTAAAGAAGGATGTTTTGTCGAATATATTTCTTTTGTTCAGCATGAAGATGGAACGCCAAAATACGAAAATACTCTCCAATACGCCATATTGAAAAAAGAGTGGTTAGATAAAACTAGGGTTTGAGAACTTTTTTGGCGCTATGACTTTTTCAAGAGAATGGTAAAACAGCTACCACCTAAATCTGTTGATGTCGTATAGGTGATTTGTCCTTGATGTGCCTCAATAATGGCGTAAATCACTGCAAGCCCCAGACCAGTGCCACCTTCCGAGCGTGATCGAGATTCTTCTAAACGATAGAAGGGTTTGAATAAGTGTTCGAGGTGCTGCTCATGGATACCTGGGCCTTGATCTTCAAGCATCAAAATCCAATGGTCTTGGGTTGTTTTAGTTGTAATGGAAAGTTTGCCAGCGTCCGCATAACGTGAAGCATTAGAAAATAAGGCAATCAACACCTGTTCCATACGTGTTACATCACATCGCGCTGTTTCATGGGTCAAATTAAAAACTACATGCAATCCTTTGTGTTCAAAGCGATCTTGAAACATTTGAAAGCACTTAAAAATACTGTTCTGAAGGTTTGTTTTTTGGATATCTAAACGAAATTGTTGGTTTTCAACCAAAGTCAGCGTACGTAAATCTTCAACCAAGTAAGATAATCCTTCTACTTGACTGAGCAAGCTTTGATGTAACTGCGGATCTGCTTCAAAAACACCATCGACTATTCCTTGTAATCGACCCTGTAAAATAGTGATCGGGGTGCGAAGTTCATGTGCAATTGCCGCATTCCAAAGAGTAGAGTTTTTGACTGAGATCTCGAGCTGATTGGCCATGGCATTAAAATTCTGGATTAATGACATAATTTCATGTGGAATGTGTGCTTGTTGCTGTTCAATTCTTAATGAAAGATTTCCTTGCTGGATTTGTTTTACGACATTGGCCAGTGCATTGATCGGCTGAGTGTAACGTTTAGCGTATCTGAAAGCTAAAAAAGTGGATAGCAAAAAGCCCGTCAACACGACCAAAAAAGTCCACAGATAGTCTACTGAAGTAAAAGAAAAATTATCAGGGCAAGCGTTCTTGAGATCGAGTAAACCTTTTTCTGTTGCCCAGCCATAAACCAAATAACCCAAACCAAAAGAGAAAATAGTTATTCCCAGATTCAGTACGCTCATCATAATCAGTAGTTGAGCGCTAATACCAATCGAATTTTTATTCAGTTTAGTTCTCATGATTTTGATCTAATCGGTAGCCTACACCACGTAAATTGATGAAATATCCCAAAGCGCGTTTTTGTTCAAGCTTTTTCCGTAAGTTACTGATATGGCTGTCTACGGTACGATCAAGTGTCTTTTTTTCGGGCATGCACTTCTCAATTAATTCAGTCCGGGTAAATACCTTATTCGGACTTTGCAACATCAACTTTAGAATATTAAATTCAGTCAGCGTGAGATTCAGCATTTGCTTTTGGTCATGTTGAAGGACATACACCAAATGTTGTTCAAGATCAATTTCAATGGATTTATAGTTCAGATATTTCTTTTGTTGCTGCTGTAAGGTACTGCGCCGTAATACGGCTTCTACTCGAGCAATCACTTCATTCGGATTAAAGGGTTTCACCACAAAGTCATCGGCACCCATTTTTAATGCCATGATTTTATTGTCGAAATCGTCCATAGCGGTGAGCATGATCACAGGAATATTGCTGTACTGTCTTAAAACGGTTAATACTTCCCAACCATTTTTTTTTGGCAGTTTAATATCTAAGATCACGAGATCAATAGCATGGACTTTTAATAATTCTAGTGCTTGTTGACCTTGTATAGCACGGATTACATGCATATTTTCTTTTTTTAAATATCTTTCAAGAATATCACCAATGTCAAAGTCATCTTCGACTACAAGAATGGTTTTATTGGATAAATCACAGGAATGATAGGATGTGTTCAAGGGAATACCGAAGCGTACTAAAATTAAGGTCATGAATGTTTTTTAAAGTATAGTGATTTTATAAAAATGTCTAATCGGATAGCGGATATTTTTATTAGTTTTAATGGCCATCTAACAACTTTTAAGCGTTCTTGATGAACGTTAATGAAATAGAAATAAAAGTACTGAATTTGAGATTTAATTGAATCGCTAAGACCTATAACTTGGATATAAGTAAAGAATGATCTATGAAAAACGTTTAATGTATAAGATAGAATTAGATAACTTAGATCAAAAACTTGATCAGATATGCTCTGATCAAGCTCGCTTTAACCAATAAACTTCATGATTAACTGAATGACTGTTGCATTGATAAGGTCCACAAAAAATGCGCCGCAGAGTGGAACAATCAAAAAGGCTTTATGCGACGGACCATACATATTGGTAATTGCTTGCATATTAGCAACGGCAGTTGATGTTGCACCCATCGCAAAACCACAATGACCTGCTGACAGCACCGCAGCATCGTAATTTTTTCCCATAACTCGGAATGTTACAAAGGCTGCATACAGTGCAATCGTTAATGTTTGCGCACCCAAGATCACAACCAGTGAGCCAGCTAAATCAGTTAATTGCCATAATTGCAGTGATAATAGCGCCATTGCTAAATATAACGACAATGAGGCATTACCAAATACATCTACTGCACGATCAAAAATTCTGACCTTAAAAACGCTTTCTAGAACATTTCTAAGAATCACGCCGCCTGCCAATGTCCAGACAAATGTGGGAAGTTCAAACCAAGAACCTTTACTAAATCCAGTCATAAAATTTGCAAATGCTAGACAAGCTGCAAACATCCCCAGTGTGGTAATGGCATTATCGGCAGTAATTAAGCGTACTTGATGAGGATATTCAAATTGAGTAAATTTAATTGGACTTGATTCAGATCGTGGTGTTGTATCACGTTGTGTGATTTGCTCACTGGTACTTGGTTGTGCCAATTGATAGCGGTTAATCAATATCTTAGCTAATGGACCGCCGATGATTCCTCCAATAATCAAACCAAAGGTTGCACTGGCCATACCTAAAGCTAATGCACCTTGAATACCATGTTCAACTTCTAAGATTTCTCCCCATGCACCTGCAGTACCATGGCCACCAGTTAATGTAATTGAACCAGCAATCAAACCTATAAGGGGATCAATTCCTAATAGTGTAGCCAAACCTATTCCCACAAAATCTTGTAGAATAATAAAAGAAGCAACACACACTAAGAAACCACTAAACCCATTCCACCTTCACGCAATTTCGAAAAGTTTGCGCTCAAACCAATTGATGCGAAGAAAATGAGCATAAAACTTGTTTGTAATTCATTACTTATCGTGATACTTAGCCCCTAAATATTATGCAAAAACATAGATATAATAGCGGCAACCAGACCACCTGCTACAGGTTCAGGAATGTTATAACGATTTAAGAACTCGATTTTGTTGACTAGAAATCGCCCTAATAAGAGAACGATTACAGCCGATATAAGGGTATAAAATGCATTAAATGTTATTTCCATTTCTACCGTCCATATTATTTGAATTCTGTTAATTTCATTATTATGATATTCTGTTATACAGTCTAAAGATTAGGTAAATGCAAAAATACAATAAATGTAATACAGTAAAATCAATGAGATAATTAGTTTTGATCAGATTCAAAGCTTCAGCTAGACCAGACATAAAGAAAAAGCTTTATGCTTTGAGGAGTTCAGATAAATGCGATGTCCTAAATTTTATCTTTTAGGAGTAGTCCAATTTCTAATCTGGAATAGCCACGTTCCTTAAGGATCAGAACAATAGCTTGCCTATAGTCATCAGAAATAGACGTATTATATTTACTTATTAGTTCTAATTCAGTATCAAGTTGAAGGTCATTTTTTAAGATCAGGACATTCGTAGAAATTTTATTGAATAAATTTAGATTAAACATGTGGGCGTGCTCTATGTGGGCATTGCAGCGGCCCGACTGCAACAATTACCTGCCTTAGCATTGCTAGACACCCACCAATAATCATTACAAATAAAAAGTAGATCTGCAAGTATTTACTCATATCGCTAAGATTGAGTTTACCCGAAGAGGCGAAATACAATATTAGGCTTGACAAATAATAAGCAATTTCAGCATATTTTTCTGAATAAATACAAACATAAGTAGAGGAAATAAATGGATATTCTGTTTTCAGAGTTTTTAGATAAACCGGTGTGGATGTGGTTATTTTTCATTGTCATCGTTCTTGTCTTACTTGTTCTAGACTTAGGGGTATTACACCGTAATGTTAGAGAGATTGGTGTGAAAGAAAGCCTAGGTCTTTCAGCATTTTATATCACTCTAGGTTTGTTGTTTGGTACATGGGTCTGGTGGTATATCGGTCCCACAGCAGGACTCAACTACGTTACTGGCTTTGTTATTGAGAAATCACTGGCGATGGATAACATATTTGTCATTGCCATGATCTTTACCTATTTCTCTATCCCTAGAATTTATCAACACCGGGTTTTATTTTGGGGAATCATCGGCGTTATCATTCTTAGAGCCATAATGATTGGCTTAGGCGCGACCTTAGTGAGCCAGTTTTCTTGGGTACTTTATATCTTTGCTGGCTTTCTCATTTTGACCGGAATAAAAATGTGGCTGAGTGTCGATAAACAGTATGAGGTTGGAAATTCACCGATCTTAAACTTTATCAAAAAGCGCTTTAGAGTGACAGATCAACTTCATGCAGAAAAGTTTTGGGTTAAACAAACCGATCCAAAAACAAATAAATTAGCATGGTTCATGACTCCACTATTTTTGGCCTTAATCATGATCGAGTTTGTAGATTTGATTTTTGCAATTGATAGTGTACCTGCAATTTTTGCGATCACCACTGATCCTTTTATTGTGTATACGTCTAATATCTTTGCCATATTAGGCTTAAGAGCGCTGTACTTTGCTTTATCGGCTATGGTAGATCGCTTCCACTATTTGAAATACGCTTTAGCTGTATTACTGGTTTTTATTGGTTCAAAGATCTTTATCGCAGATGGCCTGGGTATTGCTAAAATTCCTCCAGCACTATCACTTTCCATTACCTTTGCCATTTTATTTATCGGTATCATGTATTCATTATGGAAAACCAAGAGAAGTGAATGAGGATCGATTTTATTTGAATATCTAAAATTAAATAGAGATTATAGAAATTATTTGAATGCTTAAATGGGAAGCTATCAACATCATTAAAAATAGTGTATAGCTTCCAAATTTTTAATGCTCTGTTTCTAAAACTAAATATTTTTCTGATTGACTCGTTTCGACAGCTCTTCCGCAGTTTCAACACGTTCAGAATAACGATCTGTTAAATATGCGGACTGTCCTCGAGTTAAAAGGGTAAATTTATACAACTCTTCCATAACATCTACAATTCGAGAGTAATAAGATGAAGGTTTCATACGTCCTGACTCATCAAATTCTAAAAATGCTTTTGGAATAGAAGATTGATTTGGGATCGTGATCATACGCATCCACCGACCCAGAATTCGCAATTGATTGACTGCATTAAATGACTGTGAGCCACCACAAACTTGCATCACTGCAAGAGTTTTGCCTTGAGTTGCACGGATAGCGCCAGCTGCTAACGGAATCCAATCGATCTGCGCTTTTAAAATCGAACTCATAGCGCCATGTCGCTCTGGTGAGCACCATACCATTCCCTCAGACCAAGCTAAAAGCTCATGCAATTCTTTGACTTTGGGATGTGCAGCATCGCTGTCTTCGGGTAAAGGAAGTTCTTTGGGATGAAAAATTTTTACCTCAGCACCGAAGTGCTCAAGAATACGTCCTGCTTCCAACACTGCCAATCGACTATATGAACGTTCTCGATTTGAGCCATAAAGCAAAAGTATACGTGGTGGATGATCCAATGCTTTGGCTTGTACTTTTTCTAAAGTTGGTTGGTCGAGAAGATTTATATCTATATTTGGGAGAGACATCGAAATTACACCTTAGTTTTGAAAAACTTCTTTTTAAGCCATAAAGATACGCTGACCAATCCGATCAATACGGGAACTTCAACCAAAGGTCCGATCACTGTCGTGAATGCCACAGGAGAAGCTAAACCAAAAGTTGCGATTGCCACAGCTAGCGCTAATTCAAAATTATTTCCCGCAGCGGTAAATGAAATTGCAGTAGTTTTAGGATAGTCATTACCCATCCATTTACTCATAAAGAAGCTAATGAAGAACATCACAATAAAATAAATCGTCAATGGAATTGCGATGCGTAATACATCCAGAGGTAAGCTGACCACATCGTTTCCTTTGAGGCTAAACATCGCCACAATCGTAAACAATAAAGCAAGTAAACTGAGCGGGCTGATCTTGGGCAAGAAGACTTGTTGATACCAAACTAAACCTTTGGCTCGAACCAATAAGAATCGAGTGATAAAACCGAGTAAGAACGGAATTCCTAAATAAACCAAAACCGCATGAGTAATCGTCCAGAAATTAACATCAATAACTTGACCTGCAACACCAAAATACGGAGGTAAAAAAGTGAGAAACAGCCAAGTATACGTACTAAAAAATAAAATCTGAAAGATACTGTTGAAAGCCACCAATGCGGCAACATATTGATTATCGCCACAGGCCAGACCATTCCAAACCAGAACCATCGCAATACATCTTGCTAAACCAATCAGGATCAAACCCGTCATGTATTCAGGGTAGCTCTGCAAAAAGATAATCGCCAAAGCAAACATCAAAACAGGCGCAATAATCCAATTTTGCACCAACGACAGAGTTAAGGTTTTTTTATCTTTAAATACTTGCGGTAAAGCAGCATAGTCCACTTTGGCAAGCGGTGGATACATCATCAAAATCAGTCCCAACGCA
Source organism: Acinetobacter sp. 243_ASPC (assembly GCF_001054715.1). NCBI lineage: Bacteria > Pseudomonadati > Pseudomonadota > Gammaproteobacteria > Moraxellales > Moraxellaceae > Acinetobacter > Acinetobacter sp. 243_ASPC. The sequence goes on from NZ_JVOR01000002.1 coordinate 30,661, forward strand.
ATTGGAATATTGACTGAGTCAATGCTCATTTTATTCAAAGAAACAGAGACCTGCGGAAAGAAAACGCCAATACCGATTCCTACAGCCATGGCAATAAAAATCCATAGCGTAAGATTACGATCTAGAAAAGACAGTCTTTGTCGAGCCATGATGTTCTCATTCAATATTTGAGATCTGATTAATCGCTGCGATCAATTCAGTACGCGTCATATTTGTGCTATCTAGTGCAAACAAAGCATCCAAACGACGATGAATATGTTTAACCGTCACTTGGAATGCTTGTAGTTTTTCTTCTTTTGGCAAATCTAAATGTGAAGGATCAGCCAAGCCCCAATGTGCTTTAATCGCTGTACCTAAATACAGTGGACAAGGTTCTTGCGCTGCTGAATCACAGACTGTGATCACAACATCTGGCTGGTATTGCTCGCAGTCATCAATGGTTTTACTCCATAATCCATCAGTTGAAAGACCCATATTTTCTAGGGTTTCGATAGTGAGAGGATGGACCTGTCCTGATGGTTGGCTGCCTGCACTATAGGCTGTCCAGCCTGCCGGAGCCCGATGATTAAACAGCACTTCAGAAAGGATACTGCGGCAACTGTTTCCGGTGCATAAAAACAAGAATTTCATTGGTGCTTACTCGCAATGAGTTGGGATGGATGATTGAGTATTGACTAAATTGATAGAGTGATCAGACAGATTTGACAGGATATTCAAAATATCCTTGGCCCATTCTGGAAGGTCCGGATTTAAGCGGTAATACACCCATTGTCCTTGTCTTTGATCCAGTAAAATGGAAAGGTTGCGAAGCAGGGCTAAATGTCTGGAAATTTTGGGTTGACTGAGTTGTAAATGTTCTGTCAGTTCACACACGCAGACATTGTGCCGAGCCAAAATCAACTTAAGAATATCGAGTCGAGTCGAGTCGGAAAGACACTTGAAGAAATCAGATTGATTCATACATTGTTACTTATATATTTGATATTTCGAATATACGCATATGCATATATGAGTGCAATATTTTTTAGCATTCTATGAAGTAAAAATTGAATAAATTTGAATGATCAATGTTAATAAAACTTAAATAAAGCTAATTTTAAAAAGACTGAACTGATTGCAAATATATTTTGACTTCAAACTTCGTCAATTTCAGGGAAGATCCGCTAATAGCTTAAACAAGCAAAATTATAAGCTCCATATTTATTTTCGAGCAGACTGATACGGCAATCAATGAGTAAGATGGTGAGTACATATAGCATTTAAATTGTTGCTTTAACGTTATCAAACCGTATCATATGAAAAAAAGTACTTAATTCTCAGATACTATCTTGAAGTCTATAAATATCATTCACATTTTTTACATTTTTTAAAAATACCAACTAGGAAAAATACAATGAGCAGAAAATCCAATAAGGACAATGCCAAGATCACACAATTCGAAAATGAAAGTTATGTCGATCCTAAAGGGAAGATACTCACGAGTTCATTGGGTGTTCCTGTATCCGATAATCAAAATAGTTTAAAAATTGGCGATCGTGGACCAACGTTACTGGAAGATTTTCTACTACGAGATAAATTAATTCATTTTGATCGTGAACGTATACCAGAGCGAGTTGTTCATGCTCGTGGCTTTGGTGCACATGGTTATTTTGAAGCCTATGAAGGAAATGAGAAATGGACGAAGGCTCAGTTTCTTACAGATACAACTCACCCGACACCAATTTTTACCCGTATTTCAACGGTACAAGGTGGGCGTGGATCAGCAGATGTCGTCCGAGATGTACGTGGATTCTCAATTAAATTTTACACGCAAGAAGGCAACTATGATTTAGTTGGGAATAATATTCCGGTATTTTTCATTCAAGATGCGATCAAATTTCCTGATTTTGTTCATGCTGTTAAACCTGAAGATCCAAACGAAGTTCCTACAGGGCAATCTGCACACGACACATTTTGGGATTTTGTTTCTTTAAATACTGAAACCGCGCATATGACAACTTGGGTCATGTCTGACCGAGCTATTCCTCGTAACTTACGTTCTATCCAAGGCTTTGGTGTACATACATTCAGATTGATTAATGCGCAAGGCAAAGCGCATTTGGTTAAATTTCATTGGACACCAAAACAAGGCGTCGCTCAGGTTGTTTGGGATGAAGCATTGAAGCTAAATGGTAAAGATCCAGATTTTCATCGTCGTGATTTGTGGGATGCAATTGAAAATGGAAATTATCCAGAATGGGAACTAGGAGCTCAAATTTTCACTGAGGAACAGGCTGCTCAGTGGGATTTTGATGTATTAGATCCGACAAAACTTGTGCCTGAAGAACTAGTACCGGTAACGCCATTAGGTAAATTCGTACTTAACCGTAATACAGATGATTTCTTTGCTGAAACAGAGCAGGTTGCATTTAGTCCTGCAAACATTGTTTCAGGAATCGATTTCAGTAATGATCCTTTACTTCAAGGGCGTTTATTTAGCTATACAGACACGCATCTCCACCGATTAGGCACAGCCAATTTTAATCAGATTCCAATCAATAAACCTGTATGTCCATTTCATACTAACCGACGTGGAGGTTTTGCCAACCATGAAGTTTACAAAGGAAAGGCAAATTATGAGCCAAATTCAGTAGATGAAAATTGGCCACGTGAAGCTGATCAAGACAAAGGTGCGTTTAGCTCTTATCCAGAACCTGTAGAAGCAAGCAAATTGCGTGTGCGTCCTGAAAGCTTTGCTGATCATTTTTCTCAAGCTACGCTTCATTACAGCAGCTTAAAAAAACATGAACAACAGCATATAAAAGATGCTTATGCATTTGAATTATCAAAAGTACAAGATGAAGCGATTCGTCAGCGAGTTATCGATCGAGTTCTAGTGAATATTGATAAAGATCTTGCCACATATGTTGCAAATGAACTCGGCTTAAAGCCATTAATGCAACCTGAAACAGATCAGCAAAGTCAGGTAAAAATTTCTGAAAAACTGAGTATTGATGCTTTTAAAGCACCGGATATTAAACAACGAAAAATCGCAATCTTGGTACATAATGGTGCAAATGCTAGTTCGGTAGATGCAGTCAAAGCATGGGCTGAAGGTGAAAATGCTGTTGCGGAAGTTCTTGCTCCAAGTGCAGCTCCCGTTAGATCTAAAGATGGCAAAGAGATTGCAGTTGATGGTCGCCAAAATGGAGAACCATCTGTCACTTATGATGCTATTGTTGTGATTGATGGAGATAATTTAGATACTTTTAAAGCCGATGGCGTAGCAAAATATTATGTTTTAGAGACTTATAAGCATCTGAAACCCATCTATTTGCTTGACGATAAAAAGTCACTTCTCGATTATTTTGGTATCCATCAAGATGATGCTATTTTCACTAGCGAGTCTTTTAAAGATCAACAGGATAAATTTAAATTAGCCATACAGAATCACAGACTTTGGTCTCGAGAAGATGTAATAGCAAGTGTTCCAGTATAAATCTAGGAAAAAGTCTAGAATCAATAATGAGTTCTAGACTTTTTTGGTTCTCATCACATTGTAGGTCGTAATGATCTCAATTAACTCAATCTGCTTAAACAAATTTTGAAAAACGATCGTGATAGATACTATCTTTGGGGATCAGTTCAAGCAAACGTTGCACGGCATCGACTCGCTCTGGTAAATAACCGATAATTTTTAATAGTTGATCTACATCCTGTAGTTGATAAATTAAATAGCTTAAACGAGCATCAAAACTTTCTCTCCATGCACAAAGATAAGGACTTTCAGTTTTAGACAGAAAACTTCCTTTATATAAAGAAAAAGTGCTCGCTAAAAATCCGGCACTTAAAGAATGTTCAGCTTTTAAAAAATCACATTCAACTTCACAAGTTAATTTATATACTCGGGAATCAATGCAGTTAGGCAACAGATTACGTAATTGAGATAATTCTGATTTAAGCGTTTTGACACTAACGTCTCGATCGCCATACAAAGCATAATGTAGCTCATCCAAACTGATACCTTTTGGACGTAGAACCAGAATGCATAAAATTTCAATTTGGCGATGAGTTAACACTAGGGGTGTTTGATTAAATACAATTCTTGGTGTTCCTAATGCATGAATATATAAAATATTTTTTTGTTGAGTTAACAGCGATTGACGTACTAAGTCGGCACAACGCTCAACAGCTAAAACCCCCAAAGGCGTGTGTTTTTTATACTTGGTCGATAAATTAATAACACCATGAAAATGATTAGATACTGGATCAATAATAGGAGCTGCATAGCACACCCAGTCTCGTACACTATTCATCTGATTTTCATGAGAATGTACACAACTCGAACGATGGCTATTGAGCGCCATACCGATGGCATTTTTACCCACAGCTTGAGTAGACCAGTGACCACCTTCAATAAAATTGACTTGTTCTGCAGACGATAACATTGTTCGACTACTCCAGGTCCATAGTAATGTACCTTGATGGTCAGTTAAGCCTATTGCCATTTCGGAGTCATAGGCGATTTTTGACAGTTCATCACAGGTTTGGTGTATAGATCGATCAAATATAGAATTATGTTCTTCATCACGCAAAAGAAGAATCGGGGCTGCTTTTACATCAATCTGATTAACTAAATGTGTTGTTTGTAAAGCTGAATTTATTTTTTCCAAATGATTCATTCCATATTCCTTTATGGTTGAGCAACGTATTCGCTTGAGTAAAACTATTTATTATTCCGACACCGCCTATATCAACGTTCTATTGGGTTAATTGATTTGCAGACATTTATTTCCATATGAAAAACTGTAATAGGAAAGAATTCTTTTTTCTATCGAATTTTAGTAAGTTTTGAGCATATAGATTTTTACTCAGGTTGAATCCAATTTCATCAGTCAATTCGATTAAGTTGGTCAGATAGTTGCTGTCCGTAGTACTGCTTTTCAGCAAAGTAACTCGATCTGACCAATGGGCCGCTCCAAATATTTTTAAATTTTAGGCGCTCTCCATGTTTCTGATAATGTTTAAATTCTTCTAAGGTAACAAAGCGGTGAATGGGGGCATGAGATTTAGAAGGCTGTAAGTATTGACCAATAGTGACATAGTCTACTTGGTAATCTTTTAAGTCATTTAACAATACAATTACCTCTGCCTCCACTTCTCCTAAACCCACCATCAATCCGCATTTGGTGGGAATGTCTGGACAATAGTGTTTGAATTTATTCAGTAGATCCAATGAATGCTGATAGTCAGCGCCTGGTCGCATGGCTTTATACAGACGCGGAACGGTTTCAATATTGTGGTTAAAAACGTCAGGTGGATTTTGACTCAAAATCTTAAGCGCAATATCAGCACGGCCACGAAAATCAGGAACTAAAATTTCAATCAAAGTATCTGGGCTGGTTTCACGAATTTCTCGAATGCAATCAGAGAAGTGTTGTGCACCGCCATCTTTTAAATCATCTCGATCAACCGAGGTGATCACCACATACTTTAATCCTAAATTCTTAACCGTTTCAGCCAAATTCTTTGGCTCATGAATATCTAAAACTTGAGGACGGCCATGAGCCACATCGCAAAATGGACAACGTCGAGTACATATATCTCCCATGATCATAAATGTTGCCGTGCCACTGCCAAAACATTGCGGCAAATTAGGACAAGCTGCTTCTTCACACACCGTGTGAAGCTTTTGTTGTCTTAGTAAATTCTTGATCATTCGAACTTCTTCAGGCTGACTCATTTTAGTTCGAATCCACTCAGGTTTCTTTGGCGTAATTTCTGTTGGAACAATTTTAATTGGAATACGTGCTATTTTTTCAGCGCCTCTTAACTTATTTCCAGTTAATATTGTGTTATTTAAATCCATTTTAAATGCTCCATTATTTAAAAATAATTAATATAAATCCCGATCTTCATTCGCTATTTTTATTGCACCAATAATATAAAACTGGGCAAAAAACATATCATATAAAATAAAGGTTGGTTAAAGGTTTGTTTTAGCATGTATATGAATATTATAAAAAAATTACAAATTTTTTTGATTGTTTAACCTTTTGTTTTTTATGTTGATCTTACTGATTTAAAAATTAATTTTTTTTAGTCTA
>NZ_JVOR01000035.1:0-3818 GCF_001054715.1 Acinetobacter sp. 243_ASPC
CCGTGAAAGGGCGATGTCCTAGGCCTCTAGACGATAGGGACGTTTCAGAGGTGGGCGTATATTAGGTTTAATTCCTGAGTCTGTCAAACTGTTTTCCTAAAAAAAAACTGTAATTTAGCGATGAGTGTTTAAAAATACCGCGTTTCATTTATTTTGAATCAAAAAATCAAACATAATGAATGAATTTTGAGCTGAATATTGTTTAGCGGCTCTGACAACTTTCGATCAGTGCTTTGAGCACCTCAATATTTTGCAAATAACCAGAAATCTCATGTGGATGTGCACTCGATGTCGAAATTTCATGATTCAAAATAGATGGATCAAAATCGAATGGGGGCTTTTCAAGTGGAAATGCTGTGAGAAAATCATCATGAGAATAAAAATTATGCCACACACCATGTAGACATTCGGGGTAACTGATCGGCTGTATGAGGTGTTGCTGAATGACACGAAACGCCAGAGGGGAGCCAAGTGTAATAAAGCCTTGGATATTAGAGATATTACACATTTGGCGTAGCAGATTATAGGCAATCACCGATCCTAAAGAGTGCGCCACAATAATACACGGTTGCTGAACAGGAATACCAATACGTATACGTTGATGAACACGTTGCATGAAGCTTTGATTTGCTAAATAACAATAAGTTTCGATCAGAAATGTATGCATCAGCTCTTCATGTAATGTTGGAAAGTGATCTAGAAGTATCATCAGTTCTTTTAAAGATTGATCTTTTGCAGTCAAGCTCTCATCAAGCAATTTCTTCTTTATCATTGCTAAATCAAATAGATGTGTGTGCCCACTGGTTTGTTTTTCTTTAAAAAGGGCGAATGAGGGAATATGAAGATGAGCAGGCAAGTGAAGTGAGAGCAGTGATTTAGGTAAAAAGGTATCGAGGTCAAGGCGATTGCTTAAATGAAATTGGGTCAGTAAATCGCCATAAAAAGGAAAATGCAACTGATGTGAGTCGAATTGAAACAACAAATGATTCCGGCTTAGCCCATGCTTGAGCACGCTGAGCCAGTGCTTACGTAGGCTCTGTGCATTCAATTGCTGCTGATTCATACCATGAATAAACACAATATGCATAGTGATACTTTTTATGGCCTATAGATTGAGCTTACATCAAAAAAATGTAGCGCTTTGTGTGGCTTGTTGAGTTGAAGTGTTGATGCAAAATCTGGCACTGCTATTAACCGTAATCCAGATAAAGCGCCGGATCTAGATAAAGCGGTTCTACAATACGTTCAATGACGCAAGGATGTTGTAGGTAGCCAATAATTTCATGCGGACGATTGACAAAGGTTGAAATCAATTGATTCTCAATTGGAGGATGAAAATCAAATGGTGCCTGATCGAGAGGAAAGGTGGTGAGATAATCTTCTTGCGAATAGAAATTGTACCAATCTCCTATAAGCGATCTGGGGCGTTCTACTGGCATGTTGAGCTTCGATTGAATCACCTGAAAGGCCAGCGGTGAAGCAAGCGTAATAAAGCGTTGTACGCGTATGTGAGGCAATTGCTGTAATAGGTTGTACGCGATGACTGTACCCAGAGAATGCGCCACAATAATATACTCATCGTCGCTGTCAAAGGCAGATGCAATACGCTTGTGTACATCCTGCATAAAGTCTGGACTCGCCAGATATAAATACGCCTCAATAATCAGTTTTTGAATCACGCTTTCATGTAATTTGGGAAATTTGTTGAGCAGCACTACAAATTCTTTAAGTACGCGATCTTTGGCTAAATGTGAAAAAAGATAAAGTTTTGAAGTAAATGAAAGTTCTTCGTCGGTGTGGGATGTGAGTGAAATGAGCGGCTGGCTGTCATCTACAGGCTGAGATTCATCTGGAAGTAAAAAAGGCAGATGCCATTCTTGCCAGGTATCGCCAAGTAAATTGATCGGCTCAGTACTAAAACTGAGCATGTGCTTAAACAGTAAATCACCATAATAAGGAAAGGAGATATCCAGCGTATCGAGTTCGATGTGTTTTGCAGAATGATTCAGCCCAAGTTGAAAGATATTCAACCAGTAGTCTTGAAGCTGTGAGGCATCCATTTTTTGTTGCTGGGCGCCATGAACAAATACAATTTTCATCGTGATCAGGCTTATTTATTCTTATATTGACTTAAAATTTACAGAAGAATGATGCGCTAAACCAGTGATCTAAATAAAAAAAGTGTAGCGATTTTGCTACACTTTCCAATGAGTATTGTACCTTTTAACCGCTTTAGTTTTGATTACGGTAAAATATGTAGTGACTTAAATAACAACCCGCCACAAAGATCAAACAACCAATAAAACCGGGAAGCATCTCAGGATCAAGTGCCATACTTAAGCCAGTAATCAAGCAAAATACAAATCCAAGAATCGGTAGAACTGGAAACAGCGGTGCAGCAAATTTGAGCTCAGATACGCTGTGGCCATCTTTATACCATTGACGTCTAAAGTTGAACTGACTCCAGCAAATACTCATCCAAACAATTACCATGGTAAATGCCGCAACGCCCAGTAAATTTTTAAAGATAGTCTCTGGTGCAAACTGCTCAGACAATAATCCCGGTATCGCACCAAACATCGTTACAATGAGGGCAATAATTGGCGTACCACTGGTGGTGAGCTTAGAGAAAATAGACGGTAATTGCTTTTGGCTCGAAAGCGACCACATCATACGAGAAGCAGCATATAAACCAGAGTTTGCAGCAGATAGCAGCGCCGTAATAATCACAAAACGGATAATGTGGTCTGCATACGGAATACCGATATATTGAAATACCGTTACGAACGGACTATTACTCACACCATGATTGCCTAAGCCAGTTGCCTCATAAGGCAACAGTGCGCTAATGACCACAATGGTGCCCACAAAGAAAATGAGCAAACGCCAGATGGCTGCATTAATTGCTTTGGGTACATTGACTGCAGGATCTTTAGTTTCACCTGCCGCAACGCCAATCAATTCTGTGCCTGAAAAGGCAAAGTTAACAATCAGCATGGTCGCAAAAATAGGCATCAGACCTTGAGGAAACCAACCATGACTGGTGAGATTGCTAAACAGTGGTGCGGTTTGATAGCCCTCAAAATGAATCAGACCAAAAATAGCCAATAGACCCAATATAATAAAGCCGATCACGGTCAGCACTTTCACCAGCGACAACCAGAATTCAGATTCGGCAAAAATATGCGTGGAGCTGAGGTTGAGTGCAAAAATGGTGATTGCAAAAATACTGGTCCAGATCCACATCGAGATATGGGGAAACCATTCTTGCATGAGTAATGCCGCGGCAGTAAATTCGGTACCTAGCGTGGCTGTCCATGTCAGCCAGTATAACCACGAAATCATGTATCCGGTGCCTGGCCCGATATAGCGTTTGGCATAGGCACCAAATGACCCAGACACTGGCATATGTACAGCAAGCTCACCCAAACACAGCATGACCATATATGCAATCAGACCGCCCAGCATATAGGCGATCACAGCGCCAATCGGGCCTGTTTGGGTAATCACTTCGCCTGAGCCTAAAAACAGGCCTGTGCCAATCGCACCACCTAACGACAGCATGACCAAATGACGAGTACTCATGGCACGTTTTAATGGAGCAGCACTGCTGAGTACTTGTTGGTCTGTAGAGTCTGGCGGCAGCATAGACAATATCGCTTCAAGATGAAAGAAAGCGCTATTTTAGTGAAAAAACTGAAATGTGCAATGCAGCATGAGTCAAAGAATAGACAGTGAGACAAGCAAAAAGAGAAATACAACGGAAAAATAAGATGGCGTCCCTACGGGGATTCGAACCCCGGTTACCGCCGTGAAAG
>NZ_JVOR01000036.1:0-424 GCF_001054715.1 Acinetobacter sp. 243_ASPC
CCGTGAAAGGGCGATGTCCTAGGCCTCTAGACGATAGGGACGTTGCGAGGTGTGCGTATAATAGGAAGTTTCATCTGTGCTGTCAATTTGCATTGCAAAGAAAAAGGCAGAAATATGATTAAGTGAATAAAAAATAGCTAATTGTATGAATATTAGGCTGTTTTTAAAATTTAGTTGGCTGGTGACTGTTCAGTCGAAGTTTTCTTAGGTGCGTCATGCACGATATAAAGATAAAGCGCAGAAGGCAATAAAATGAGTATAGCGATCAAAATCTTTTTCAGCATGACATGTCTCTGTTTGAGCACAGGTAAACAGTATAAAAGAAAATGCAAGAGAGAAAAATGAGATGGCGTCCCTACGGGGATTCGAACCCCGGTTATCGCCGTGAAAGGGCGATGTCCTAGGCCTCTAGACGATAGGGACG
>NZ_JVOR01000037.1:0-81056 GCF_001054715.1 Acinetobacter sp. 243_ASPC
AGGGCTTTAAATTTAAAGAAAAATCATGAAAGCTGACACCAATTAAAATACCTAACACCAGCGCGATGATGACTTGCAGGAACAAGTTAGACTTCAGTTTTTGCCACATTTTCTGTTCATCAATCCAATAAGACTGGTCAGACCAGTGCAAGAAACTCGCCAACTTTGACATTTGCCTGAAATTTTTTTGGGTGCTGATCCTTTTTGAAGTTGAGTAGCGTAAGGGCAGGATAGAAATATCAGCCTATATATAGGTCAGTCATCAAAAATCGAGTATGCTAGGCGCCATTCTGGAGGACGGTTTTTTATGGCGCTTAAAGCTACTATTTATAAAGCAGATTTAAATATTGCAGATATGGATAGCCACCATTATGCAGACTATCAACTCACCTTGGCTATGCATCCGTCTGAGACGATTGAGCGTTTGATGGTGCGTATTTTAGCTTTTGCTCGTTTTGCAGATGAACAGTTGCAATTTACCAAAGATCTATTTGAAACTGACGAACCGGCGCTATGGCAAAAAGATTTGACTGGGCAACTTGAACAGTGGATCGAATTGGGGCAGCCCTCTGAAGATAAGTTAAAAAAAGCCAGTGCGCGTTGTAAGCGGGTTGCGGTCGTGACTTATGGTCAGCAGGTCGACGAGTGGTGGAAACGTAACAGTAAAGTGAAAACATTGAGTAATGTCGAGGTTTGGCAATTGGCACCCGAAACAACGGCCCAAATTCAAAACTTATGTGAACGCACCATGCAACTGCAACTCAATGTCATGGATGGTGAATGGACTTTACTGAACGACCATGAACAGGTTGAGATTTCGTGGACAAAATTGCAATAATGCACCAAGGCTGCTGTCTGAAAGATGGTTTAAAGTATAAATAGGTATCGAAATGAACGAATTAGAAATTATTGATTTAAAAGTGGGCGAAGGCAAAGAGGCTGTGAAAGGTGCTTTGATTACGACCCATTACACGGGTTGGCTTGAAGATGGTACCAAGTTTGATTCATCGATTGATCGTGGTAATTACTTTGAATGTGTCATTGGTACTGGTCGTGTGATCAAGGGATGGGATCAAGGGATTATCGGCATGAAAGTTGGCGGTAAGCGCAAGCTGAACGTGCCTGCACATTTAGCTTATGGTGAGCGCAAAATGGGTAACATCATTCCTGCTAACTCCAATTTGATTTTTGAAATTGAACTATTTGATGTCAAAACACGAGACTAGAGAAGAAAAAAAGCCCGTTTCGGGCTTTTTATTTGTTTATTGAATTAATATGATTTTAATATTCGATTATAATAATATGTAAAATTCTTATAATATGATATTTTGTTATTATAAATTTACTATGTTTCTGTTTTATTAATTTAAAATTAATCTTTTATTAAAATGTCAAGCGGCTAAATTTAAATAACCATAGTGAATTAGTCGAATATGTTCATCATAAATATTTAATTAACTTCCAAAATTTTTAAGAATTTTTTCAGTTTGTTGCGGTATAACGTAAACTATCTAATCGTCTGATCGCTTTAGTTAATCATCAAATAAAAGTATTTTTAAATGCTTTAAATTGATTGTAAAAGGTATTCAGAAAATATTTTTTTGAAAAGATGGTATATATGCTTACTCGCTTTCTTCTGAAACAACTCGCATTCAGTGTATCCATTGTCTTAAGTACGACAGTCGCAATTGCACATGCTGAGAATCTAGCTTCAAACACTGAAAATCCTGTGGTGAAGGAGATTCCGCTTGTGACCAATCCGCATACTGGTGAAGAAGCTGAAGAAGCACCTAAAATTGATGTGTCTACGCTGACCATCATTGGTTATCATGAAATTACCTCTAAAGAAGCGATTATTCCAGATTACGCCGTAACACCACAGCGCTTTGAAATGCATTTGGATTGGCTGATCAAAAATGGTTATCACTTTATTAGTGTTGATCAATTAATTAAAGCCAATGAAGGCAAATTAAAATTACCGCCAAAACCGGTTTTACTGACCATCGATGATGGCTATCAATCATTTTATGACTATGCGTACCCGATTTTAAAGGCACGTAAAATTCCAGCCGTACTTGCCGTTGTAGGTAAATGGCTGAACGTCAAGCCAAATCAAATGGTACAGTTTGGTGACGACAAGCTTGCGCGAAACAAGTTATTAACTTGGGCTGAAATTAAGGAAATGCAAGACAGTGGCATTGTCGAAATTGGCAGCCATAGCTTTGACTTGCACCATGGGGTGATGGGTAATCCACAAGGCAACTCGGAACCTGCGGCAACTACTCGTATTTACGATCCTAAAACCAAAACGTATGAATCAGACAGTGCTTATGAAAAACGTATCACCAATGATTTAAAGAAAAATATTGAAACGTTTAAAGAGAATGGTATTCGTGCGCCACGTGTAATGGTCTGGCCGTATGGACGTTATAATCTGGAAACGGTGCGTATTGCCAAAAAACTGGGCATGCCAATTACCATTACTCTAGATGATGGTCCAGATCATGTGACCAAATCGCTCGGGCATTTAAACCGAATTTTAGTGATGAAAGGTGAAAGTACAGACGATCTGGCACAAGACATTATTAACCGTCAAATGAATTTGACCGATAACAATCGTCCGCAAAAAATCATGCATGTCGATCTGGACTATATTTATGATAAAAATCCAGAACAAGTTGAGCGTAACTTAGGTCATTTGCTCGATCGAATTCGAGAAATGGGAGTTAATACGGTTTACTTACAGGCCTTTTCAGACCCAGATGCCAATGGCTCTGCCGACATGGTGTACTTTCCAAACCGCTATCTTCCAATGCGAGCTGATTTGTTCAACCGCGTCGCTTGGCAAATTTCGACACGCACCAGTGTGAATCGTGTCTATGCGTGGATGCCATTAATGGCGTGGGAATTGCCAAAATCGAATCCGGTTTCCAAAAAGCTGGTGGTTACTCAGCAGCCAAAAAGCTCCGATCATTTAAACATGGGTTATATCCGTTTAAGTCCGTATTCGCCTGAAGCGCGTAAAGTGATTGAAGGCATTTACACAGATTTAGCCAAGTCATCTACGTTTGATGGTATACTGTTCCACGACGACACAACGCTATCGGATTACGAAGATGCCAGTCCAGACGCGTTAAAGGCCTATGCCAAAGCGGGTTTGCCGACTGATCTTGAAAAGATCCGCAACAACGATGCGCTATTATCGAAATGGACTGATTTTAAAATCAAAACCATCGATAATTTTGCGATGAAACTTGTTTCAGACGTTCGTTACTATCAACCTTTCTTGATGACTGCCCGTAACTTGTATGCGCAAGTTGCTCTGTCTCCTTATGCCGAAAACTGGTATTCACAGTCGTTGGAGCAGTCACTCAAGCGTTACGATTTTACTGCGATTATGGCCATGCCTTATATGGAGCAGGCTGAAGATCCGACCAAGTTTTATCAAGACATTGTAAAACGTGTCAAACAGTACCCAAATGGTATCAAGAAAACGGTGTTTGAATTACAAGCAACCAACTGGCGAACCAACAAGCCTGTTCCTTCACAGGAAATGGCAGATACCATTCGCTCGCTTTACCAGCAGGGTGCCATGCACGTGGGGTATTATCCAGATGATCCGTTTAAAGATCATCCTGACACCAAAACCATGCACGACGTATTTGCGACTAAACCGTCCAAGTTAGTCCCGTAACAGGAATTGACCATGTCAACGACTTTACATCATTTGTGGCAGACAGCGCTGAATTTTGTATTCTATTATCCGCTGTTTATGTCCTATTTATGGATGATGGGTGCGCTCATATTTTATTGGAAAGAGCGCAAAGATCCTCCATATCAACAGCCAAAAGCATTGGAATCGTATCCAATGGTGGCTGTGCTTGTCCCTTGTTTTAACGAGGGCGATAATGCTGAGGAAACCATTACCCATGCACTTGGACTAGATTATCCAAATTTTGAGGTAATTGCCATTAATGATGGTAGCTCGGACAATACTGCCGAGGTACTGAATCGTCTGGCTGAACAACATGAAAAACTGCGTGTAGTTCATTTGGCGCAAAACCAAGGCAAGGCTATGGCCTTACAAGCGGGTAGCTTGCTGACGGAAGCCGAAATTCTAATTGGAATCGACGGTGATGCCTTACTGGACTCACACGCGGCAAGCTGGATGGTGCGTCATTTCCAGCAAGACCCAACCGTAGCCGCAGTCACGGGAAATCCACGTATTCGAACACGCTCGACCTTGCTTGGCCGTATTCAGGTGGGAGAGTTTTCTTCGATTGTGGGCATGATCAAACGTGCGCAGCGTAGCTTCGGGCGCTTATTTACGGTATCTGGCGTGATCACGGCGTTTCGTAAATCTGCGGTACATGAAGTGAATTACTGGTCACCCAACATGTTGACCGAAGACATCGATATCACTTGGAAATTGCAGCGTGCAGGTTGGGATATACGTTTTGAACCGAATGCACTGGTGTGGATTTTAATGCCAGAAACCTTTACCGGGCTTTGGAAGCAGCGTTTACGCTGGGCCATGGGCGGTGCACAGGTTTTGCTTAAAAATCTGGATGTATTCTTTAAACCTAAACTCAATTTTTTATGGCCGCTGATGTTTGAGCTTTGCCTGACATTGGTCTGGTCATACTTGATGTTGCTGTTGGCGATCTTGTGGGTGGTGCATTTTGTGTTCCCGCTAGGTCAGCTATCAGGAATCAGCTCTCCATTCTTGCCGTATGGAAGTGGAATTTTGCTTGGGGCAACCTGTCTGATTCAATTTGCGCTGAGCAAATGGATGGACAGTCGCTATGAGCCAAACTTAGGCAGAAATTATTACTGGATGATTTGGTACCCGTTTGTATTTTGGTTGATTACCATTACCGCTACAATTGTGGCCTTTCCAAAAGTCCTGCGTCGTGGAAGTGAAAAACGTGCGCGATGGGTTAGCCCTGACCGTGGTATTCGTATACAAGATTAAGCATATTGCTGAGTAGATGTTCATGAAATCAAATAATTTGATTATCGATTTGCGTCGCCAACTGCCTTGGCATAAACGTTATGTTTCAACGACTACGACTGCCATGATGTGGGCAGGTTGGTTGTTGTTGTGGCGTCCGTTTTTGTTGGTTTGGTTGTTGGTCGAGTTACAAAAAACTCATTTGGTGCACCGTGTCTTTAGTGCAATGAGTGTTGGGGTTGAGCACGGCATTACATCATTGATTGTATGCTGTATAGCGCTGTTACTGTGGAGTAATTTTATTCCAGCAAAAAGTGTAAAAAAGACCAAACAGAAAGAAATTGACGATTATGCGCGTTATTTTGAGTTGACCCAGCATGAAATTCAGCAAGGTAGAGCTCAAAAAGTAGCGGTGATTCATCATGATGAAACTGGACGGATCACACATATCGAGTGATCTGAGCCGAGCTGTTCAGTAGAATTATTCATATCATTATGCCAGTTTACCCCCGTGAGCTGGCATTCATGTTCTTGGCATATCAAAATCATCCAGCATGTGTGCAACAGTATCGCTAACGTTCATCAATGCGGCATTGTGCTGACAGACGAATCGGAAAAGAGACCCACCTTATGCAACACTCAAGCAAATTAAATGCTGTGGAAAGTATTCGCGGTTTAGCCTGTCTGGCCGTGGTATTTTCGCACTTAAGCTTGAGTTTTTATCCGTATTTACATCATTTTGACGACCATGATCAGGCCACAAATGCGCTGGTCTATTGGATTCATCATTCACCGTTTACGTTTTGGTATTCGGGAACTGCGGCGGTTTATGTTTTTTTCGTGCTGAGCGGATTTATCTTATCTTATGTGATTGGCAATAGCCGCGTACCGAAGCAAAAAATTAAATCAATGCTCATCAAGCGTTATCCACGACTGGCCATTCCGGCACTCATTTCATGTATTTTACTCTGGGCTGCGCTGTATTTTAGTGATATTGATAGCTCGCAAGTACAGTACTGGCTACAAGTACTGGCTCAGCAAAACTCAAGTTTTGGGCAGGCTATATACGAAGGCACGATCGGTTCGTTTTTATTTGCTGAATCAAGTGTCAATTGGGTACTTTGGACCATGCAAGTTGAGTTGATTGGGTCTGTGGTTTTGTTTGCCTTGTTGTACCTTAAACAATATAGCTCAGGGTTGTTTTTGACCCTTGTACTGATGTTTCCTCTGAGCTTTGCACTGTTTAAAAATATGGATTTGTACTTGGGATTAATCAGCTTTCTTTTAGGGTCGCTTATTTTTTTCTATGGGCGCCGTATTGCTTCAAATGCATGGGCATGGCTACTTCTGGCTTTAGGGTTGTACCTTGCCGGGGCGCATAACTCCAGCTTGGCTTATCAGGGAATTTATCAATTTTTAGGCGATAAAACCTACGATTACTGTAATTTTATTTCAGGCAGTCTGATTGTGTACAGCATTTTAATGAGTCCGCTATTGTCTCGTATGCTGGATCGGCCAGTCTTTGTTTATTTAGGCAAATTATCATTTTCGGTATATCTGTTACATCTGATGTTACTCTATATCGTTTGTTTACCTGTCTTTAATTACTGTGTGCAACATGGTTTTAATTACGACAGTGCATTCATGGTGGCGTCTTTGGTTTTTTTAGTTGCGATACTGATTTGCTCTGATATATACAGTCGCGTGGTAGATCGTTTTGCAATTTTTATCAGTAATAAACTAGCGCAATATTGGGCAGGCGCTTAACGACAAGCCATTCGAATGTGCAAGTTAGTGGCTGTTTTTTTCTTTATGGGTGTGGGTGACGATAATGTCTACTCTTGAAATTGTTGCTGTCTTGATCAGTGTGATTGGCGTGACACTGACTGTTTTACGTAACATGTGGTGCTGGTGGTTCAACTTTATTGCATTTTTGCTTTATGGTTATTTGTTTTATACCTATAAGCTGTATGGTGAAACGATTCTTCAAGTGTTCTTTGTGGTGGTCAATTTTTATGGCTTCTACTATTGGCTTAAAGGTAAGCAGACCGATCACGATATTCGCATCGAACCACTTGCGCCGCAAACAGCATTATTTCAAATGTTGATAGCAGCAGTAGCTGGCTTAAGTTTTGGTCTAATATTAAAACATTTTACCGATGCTGCAGTGCCGATGTTAGACGCTCAGTTGGCTGCATTTAGTTTGCTGGCCACCTACTGGACCAGCCGTAAACATATTGCCACCTGGATGTTGTGGGTGGTGGTTGATATTGTTTATGTGGGGATGTTTATTTATAAAGCGCTGTTTCTTACTGCGGTGCTTTATGCTGCTTTTGTGGGACTCGCTGCTTTTGGTTGGTGGCAATGGGAGCGCGTAAAAAGTAAACAAGATGTGGCCAGATCTGCATGACAATTTTGGATTTAGAAGCATACAAGATGCAGCAATTTGAACACATGGCCGAAAAAATCATTAAAAATCCTGGGTATTATTTGGATTTTGATTCGGTTGCAGATTTTTATAAGGCTGTGTGGCTCAACGATTTCCCGCAGGGGACTACTTTTTCAGCGACAGGCTTAGATGATGGCGCTGAGTGTTTTTATGCTGTCATTGAATATAAGCAGAAAAAGATCAATATCAGCATTGATCACGATCGCTATCATGTAGATTATCTAAAAAAAGATTTGATCTAGAAGATAATTGGCAGAGCATTTTATTCATATTTAATGTAATAAAAATATAACTTCTGTGGGTACAAAAAATAGCAAAAAGCTTGTGAATACGCGGAGTTGCTAAATTTCACGCCAGAAACTACTTCAATCGGTTAAATAATCTGCAAACAAATTTATACCAAATAAATTTGTGATTGATTTCATAAAACTGTGATGTACTGTTAAGATAATAGCGAAACAACAAATAAACATCACACTCAACCATGAGGTATAAATGCCAGTCAAACTTATCGCAGTCGATATGGATGGAACGTTTTTAAATTCAGAGAAGAAATACAACAAAGCGCGCTTTTTAAAGCAATACGCGCAGCTCAAACAACGCGGAATCAAGTTCGTTGCTGCCAGTGGCAACCCGCTCTATACCCTTCAAGCTTACTTTCCCGAAATCGCACATGAAATCGCTTTTGTTGCAGAAAATGGCGTGTATGTGACCGATCAAAATCAAGAAATTCATTATAGTGCATACGCACCTGACACTTTAGAGCGCATGGTGCGTGATTTAGAATCTGAGTACGGCAGTAGCGTGATTTTATGTGCTAAATCTTGCGCGTATGTTCGCTCGGATGTATCGCAAAAAATACTGGATAAATTAAGTATCTACTTCAAAAGTATTCAGCAGGTCGATAGTCTCCTCGATGTTAAGGAGCCAATTGGTAAAGTCACGCTGACCACTGTTGAGCACGATTTTGAGACCATGGAGCAGTATTTAAACCAGCAAGATTATGTGCAAAATCAGCTGACCAAAGCAGTCTCAAGCGGTTTTGGATTTATTGACTTGATTATCCCAAACAAGCACAAAGCATTTGGCCTATCATTTTTGCAAAAAAAATGGGGCATTGCTGATGATGCCATGCTGACCATTGGCGATAACAACAACGACATCGAGATGGTTCAAAAAGCGGGGTACGGCTTTGCCATGCAAAATGCAATTCCTGCGCTAAAAAAAGTAGCCAAATTTCATGCTCGAAGCAACGAAGAAGAAGGCGTGCTTGATGTTATTGATCTGGTGCTGCAATCGAAAGGGTTTTCTGAAGATCTTTTTTATGAACCCGAGGCGATGTCTTAATGCAGCCAATTTTGCCAGTAGCGCAGCGGGGAGAAGCGATACTTAAACTCAAAGCAGCAGCAGTTGCAGAGTCTGAGTTTAATTCTTCATGGCTACTGCATTTGGCAGAAGCACTGCAAGCGACTATGCTGGCCAGAAACGGCGTCGGCATTGCTGCACCTCAGGTTTATGTGTCGAAGCGCGTCATTATTGTGGCTTCTCGCCCAAATCCGCGCTATCCCGATGCACCCGAAATGCAGCCCGTGGTCATGATCAACCCTGAGATTTATGCACAATCTGAACACCTTTGTCTGGGTGAAGAGGGCTGCTTAAGCGTACCCGATCAACGTGCACAAGTTGCCCGTGCAGAGCAGATTCAACTTCGTTATTTTACTTTACAAGGCCAGCTTATAGAGGCGACGTATACAGGTTTTATTGCGCGCATCGTTCAGCATGAGATTGATCATCTAGATGGAATTTTATTTGTCGATCGTGTTACGAGCAGTGATTAAATTCTGATCTTCCATCATTTCATAACTTTTGAATTGTTGTGGGGTAATACCCAAATGGCGTTTAAACATGGCACTAAATGCACTCGGGCTACTATAACCCAGCGCTTCGGCAATACTTGACATAGATTGACCATCTGCGATTTTACTCAATGCCAGTGCAATATGCATTTGCTGTATCCAGCCACGATATGATAACCCTGTTTGTTTTTTGAATAGACGCATAAGTGTGCGCGAGCTGGTTCCCATTTCGTCTGCCCAAGTGTTTAAATCTTTCGTATGCTGGGGAGATTGCATCATCAGCTCACATATACGGCTTAAACGTTTGTCTTTGGGCCATGGAATTTGAATAGGGAGCGAGTTTGCGGTTTGAATCTCATCAAATATCAAAATTTCCAGTGCATTTAATAAAGCTTCTGCATGAGTTTGGTTGGCTACAGATTCAGCTTCCAACAGATTTAACCGAATCAATAATTCGTGGAGCAAATCGCTGACTCGGATTAAAAAACATGAATTCCCCATCACTGCCGCAGCTTGTGCATCAATGAGAGCGGTATTGAGTTTAACCTGACTCAAACAAACCATACTGTGTTCTACACGTGCTGGAATCCACACAGCGCATTTGGGCGGTACGATCCACACCTGATCGTTACACAATACCTGAATGGTGCCGTGTGAAGCATACAGGAGCTGCGCACGTAAGTGCATGTGCGGATACGACACTTCTTTATAAGAGCGCTCGGCATATAAGCCAATCACCAGTTTATTAGATTTCATACTTAATGTTTAAGATGTCACTTAGACAACAATTATTGGAAGATAAACGTCTAAATGACAAATTACAATAGTTGTTCTGCTTCTGTTTTTGGAGTTTTTAAGGATGACGTCTTCTGTACAGTTGAAAGACACACCCAATTTAAATACCGCACCGATACAACCACAAAAAATGATCATTCACATTGTGGGTGCCGTGGCGATTGCCCATTTGCTCAACGATTTAATTCAAGCTGTTTTACCTGCAATTTATCCAATGCTCAAGGCCAATTTTGCCCTGAGTTTTGCACAAGTTGGGCTGATTTCGTTTGTTTATCAAATTACGGGTTCGTTGCTGCAACCTTGGGTTGGACTGTACACCGATAAACATCCTAAACCCTACTTACTCCCGATCGGAGCCGGTGTGACCTTAAGTGGTGTATTAATGTTGGCATTTTCACCAAATTTTATGGTGTTACTACTTGCTGCTGCATTGATTGGCGTGGGCTCTGCAACTTTTCATCCTGAAGCATCGCGTGTGGCACGTCTTGCATCGGGTGGCCGATTTGGTACAGCACAATCGACTTTTCAGGTGGGCGGAAATTCAGGAACGGCAATCGGGCCAGTTTTGGCAGCTTTAATTATTGTGCCTTTTGGTCAGCATGCACTGGCATGGTTAGTGGCTTTAAGTATTTTGTCGATTTGTATTTTATCTCGGGTGAGCCGCTGGTCTATCGAGCATGCCAAATCTAAAGTGGCGACCAAAACCAATAGCACTCTTCACAAATTACATGGGCGTCAGCTTTTTATGGCGATTGGTACGGTGTGCGTACTGATGTTTGCCAAGTTTACGTATATTGCCAGTATTAGTAATTATTTTACTTTTTATCTTATTCATAAATTTCAAATCAGTTTACCAACTGCGCAGCTCCATTTGTTTGCTTTTCTGGCTGCTGTAGCAGTGGGAACTTTCGCCGGCGGTCCGATTGGAGACAAAATTGGCCGTAATGCTGTCATTTGGGTGTCTTTTGTGGGGATGGCACCTTTTGCATTGATCATGCCTTATGCCGATTTATTCTGGACTACTGTACTTTCAATTCTTGCAGGGCTCATACTCTCATCTGCTTTTGCCGCCATGGTGGTCTATGCACAAGAGGCAGTTCCGGGGCGTGTAGGCATGATTTCAGGATTAATGTTTGGTTTGATGTTTGGTGTGAGCGGAATTGCAGCCGCAGGGCTAGGGTATTTAGCCGATATAAACGGAATTGAATGGGTATTTAAACTGTGCTCATTTATGCCGCTATTGGGGCTAGCAGCATTTTTCTTGCCTAAAACCAGATAAGACTTGATTTGCTGAGCACCCTTTATTGTTTTGAACAACAAAGGGTGCCACGATAAAAGCTTAATTTTGCACACCAAATTTAAAGACGGTTTTGCTTTGAAAGCTTTGATGCGGATCTAGACGCGTCGAAGGAAAATGTGCTTGATTCGGACTATCCGGATAATGCTGTGTTTCGAGTGCAACAGCATCTCCTTGTCGGTACAGGACGCCGTTCGCGCCTGCAATTTGACCTAACAAATGATTGGCAGTGTACATCTGAATACTGGGTTCGGTCGTTAGAATTTCTAAAGTCCGTTTAGATTGAGGGTCGAAGACAAATGCTGCACGTTGTAACTTATCTTGACCTGAATTGATGATCCATGTTTGATCATAGCCATAACCAAACGCCAATTGCTGGTTATTTTGTCGAATATCTTTCACAATGGCTTTGGGTTGTCTGAAATCGAAAGGAGTACCTGCTACACTTTTAATCTCGCCAGTGGGTAAAGAGTTTTTGTCGGTTTGCAAAATGCGATCAGCATTGAGTTGTACGATATGATTCATCACACCATAAGGACTATTTTGCGCGCCCGACAGATTAAAATAACTGTGATTGGTTAAGTTAATCACGGTCGGTTTATCTGTTTTCGCTTTATATTCAATTGTAAAGGCGTTGTCATCCGACAAACTATAAATAACTTCTACATCAAGTTTCCCCGGAAATCCCTGATCTCCATCTGGACTGGTCAGTTTTAACGAAGCTTTGACTTCTTTGCCTTTAGAAATAAGCGGTTGCACCTGCCATACACGTTTATCGTAGCCTAAGCCTGCACTATGTAGAGTATTGGGACCATTGTTCTTTTCTAAATGATACGTTTTGCCGTCTAAGGTAAACGAACCATGCCCAATACGGTTGGCATAACGTCCAATTAACGAACCAAAGTGAATGCCTTGTTCAGTATCAACCACTTCATAACCATGTAAGTTATCAAACCCTAATACAATATTGTCTTTTTTGCCTTGAGCATCGGGTGTCATGATGTGAGTAATGACGCCACCAAAG
The DNA here is from genome assembly GCF_001054715.1 of Acinetobacter sp. 243_ASPC. NCBI lineage: Bacteria > Pseudomonadati > Pseudomonadota > Gammaproteobacteria > Moraxellales > Moraxellaceae > Acinetobacter > Acinetobacter sp. 243_ASPC. Next base: position 12,376 of record NZ_JVOR01000037.1, read on the forward strand.
CTGATAAACGATACCGATGTACCTCGATCATTCTGCATGGTATATAATTGGACAGCTTGTCTATCTTTTGTCGTACCATAGGGCTGCTGTGTTAATGTGGCTGCAAAGGTCGTTGACGCAAACAACACACTGAACAGATTCAAATAAGCTAATTTTTTTAAAATCACTCGATGTTCCTCTTTTAGATATATTTTTTAAATCAATTTTAGGTGTCAATAATAGCCACGGGTTTTGTAAGATATTCTTATTGGATCAATCCTGTATCAATATAAAAACTGATCAACATATGTTGAAACGCGATTCTAGCATTCCCATTATTTGTGATTTCCTATTCTTTTGTCATGAATGTAATGATAACTCCCATCTTTGCCGAATTTTTGAATAAATAATTGATAATGGTTATTGTTAATTTTTGTATTATTAATATAATCGGTTCTTATTTCAAGGAAGAATCCTCTTGTTTAAAGTCAGTTTTCAGTATCTTTGTCTCCTATCTGTCGGCATGTATAGTTATACCCATGCTCAAGATCAAATTAATCAATTGCCTGTCATTATGTTGCAGTCACAAAGTGATCAAGCACATGCATATCATGTAAAAACATCTGATTCTGCAACTCGAACCGATACTCCACTCAAGGATACACCTCAGTCGGTCAGTGTCATTAGTGCTGCTATATTAAAAGATTTGGCGCCATCACGACTCACAGAGGCGCTTGATGTGGTCGGCGTAGGGCGTGGCAATAATTTTGGAGGACAAGGACTGACCACCTACACCGTACGCGGTTTTACCAGTGGTGAATATTTTCGTAATGGTTTTCCAATTAATCGCGGCTATCCAAACGCGCCTAACCCATATAACGTAGAGCGAATTGATGTGCTCAGAGGTCCTGCATCCAGTTTGTATGGACGAACTGACCCCGGGGGAACATTTAATATAACGAGTAAAACACCTAATACAGAACACACAACAATTCTAGGTGCGGGTTTAGACAGTGAAGGTTTGTATCAGGCTACACTTGATACGACTGGCGCAATGAATACAGATAAGACGCTGACCTATCGTTTAAATATTGCAGGTGAAAACGGTGAGACGTATCGTGATCATGTAAAATCCAAGCGTTTTAGTATTGCACCAGTACTTCAGTGGACACCATCTGACTATACCAAGCTCACATTTGAAGCCGACATATTACGTAACCGTCATCCGCTAGATCGTGGCTTTACCCGATATCCAAATCAGCAAACCACGTATTTTGATTCCAAAGAATATTGGTGGGAATCTGGCAAGCAACGTAATTTACTTTACAACAATAATGATATGTTACAACTCAGACTGGAGCATCAACTCAATGATGACTGGACGCTAAATGTAGGCGGACAATATCTAAATGGTGAGTTATATGGCTATGCGGTTGAAGCCAGCGGGCTCAAAGCAAATACCGATGGTCAGGTGATCAAGCGTAACTATAACTGGAGAAGATTAGACTGGATTGATAAAAATATTCAGGCAAATGTGCAAGGAAAATTTAATTTATTTAACATGCAGCATACGCTGGTCACTGGCGTTGAGGCTGAACAGTACGACTATAAATCTTATATCATCCGTTCATCGGGCAATAATTTTGATCTTGATATTACAAATCCAATTTATGGCGCATCGTTGCCTGCTTTAGACAGCCCAGCACTTGATGATCGCGAGAAATTACGTAGCCTTGCCTATTTTGTACAAGATCAGATTGATTTGAATGACAGACTCAAAACATTGATTGGTATGAGATACGAGCATTATCAACATGAATATACAAATCACTTAAATCAAAGCCAGTGGTCCAAAGATTTTAATGCACTGGTACCACGTATCGGATTGGTATATTCATTGACAGATCAATGGAATGTATATGGCAATATCAGTCAGTCATTCAAACCGAATACTGGTTCAGACCGTTTCGGACAAGGTTTTGATCCAGAGAAAGGTATGTCTTATGAAATTGGTTCGAAGTTACAATTATTAGATGATCGCTTAGCATTCGATAGTGCTATTTTCTTTGTTAAAAAGAAAAATGTGCTGACACCAGATCCAGTGAATATCAATAAATCAGTGGCAGCGGGCGAGGTACAAAGTCAAGGTTTTGAGCTCAATCTGAGTGGTCATATCACACCACAATGGAAAGCGATTGCCAATTATACTTATTCAGATACTGAAGTGGTGAAAGACAATATTTTATTGAAAGGAACGCGTCTGGCGAATATTCCTAAGAATACGCTGAATCTATTGACTGTTTACGACTTTGATTCAGGCATCTTGAATGGTTTAGGGCTTGGAATTAATCAACGCTTTATTTCAGATCGTAAAGGTCAGACATCTAACACAACTTATAATATGAAAGCATATGCTGTGACAGATTTAATCGCTTACTACAACGTATCAAAAGCACTGCGCTTAAATGCAAGCGTGAAAAATATTTTCGATAAAAAATATGATGATAGTGCCTTTAATGCTTATGTATATCCAGGTCAAACACGTTTGTTGCAGGTCGGGTTAAATTATCAGTTTTAACTCAATCCCGCATTTGTCATCAGGCGCAGCATTCAGGCTGCGCTTTTTTTTAATCCATGTAGAGTAATCAGTATATCTGCAAAGAACGCTCGTGCTTGATTGTCGCGCTGATTCAAGTTTGAGGTATAATGGGGGATTGAGTAACGCTACGGGCATAATTTATGAAATCTGAAGTTTATCAGGGCAAAATCAAGCAATACGACGCCACTAAAGGCTATGGTTTTATTGGCGGCCTAGAGCAAGATGTCTTTTTTCATATTTCAGACTTTCCACTTGAAGACGGTGAGCCTAAGCGCAATGAACGTGTGAAATTTATGGTGGTTGAAAATAACGGTAAGTTTAAAGCAGTTAAAATTCAGCGTGTGGTCGATCAGTCTGCAAAAGCCAAAAAATCACGTGCAGTGGAAAATAACACGACGATTACGTCGGCTTTACTCTCAAATTTTAAAAATAAATGATTTAAAAAAATCCCTCGTTGAAGAGGGATTTTTTACTTTAGTTAATCGAATCATCTAGATTTGGTGCTAACCAACGTTTCGCTTCATCCAGTGTCCAGTCTTTACGTTTGGCGTAGTCTTCAAGCTGATCCTGAGAAATCTTACCGACATTAAAGTATTCAGATTGCGGCAAGCTATAATAAAAGCCGCTGACACTTGAAGGTGGCCACATGGCAAAACTGCTCGTCAGATAGGTTCCAATCTTATCTGTTGAACCTAACCAGTCAAACAACACTGCTTTTTCCGAATGCTCTGGGCACGCAGGGTAACCGGGTGCAGGTCGAATTCCGACATACTTTTCCTTAATTAAGGCATCGTTGTCGAGATTTTCATCTGGCTGATAGCCCCAATATTCTTTACGAATCCGTTCGTGCAAATGTTCGGCAAATGCTTCGGCAAAACGATCTCCCAAGGACTGAACCAGAATTGCAGAATAGTCATCTCCTTTGGCTTTATATTCATTTGCGAGTTCTTCTGCACCAAAAATCGAGACGGTAAATCCACCTAGGTAATCGGTATGTTGCTCGGCTGGGCTAATAAAATCTGCAAGTGACAAGTTTGGTTTACCTGTCACTTTATCGGACTGCTGACGCAAATGCTCAAAGCGATGTGTGGCGTTACCTTGCATATCGTAAACAGAAACCGTGTCATCTCCCGTTCGTTTGGCAGGGTATAACGCAAATACAGCTCGGGCATCAAAGCGCTTATTTTCAATAATATCTTCAAGCATCGCCTGAGCTTGATTATATAAATCAGTCGCGGCTTCTCCCACCACATCATCAGTTAGAATTTTTGGAAATTTTCCGGTCAAGCTCCACGAGATAAAAAACGGAGTCCAATCGAAATATGGCACCAGTTTTTCAAGCGGATAATGGCTAATGACCTTTTCGCCAAGCAGATTTGGTTTAGGTGGTACGTAGGCATTCCAGTCAATGTTAAAGCCATTTTTTATTGCTTCTAAATAGCTAAGCTTGGCGGCTTTTGGCTGCTTGTTGGCGAGACGCTCACGAATTTTGGCGTATTCGGCACGTTGTTCTTCAATAAATGCACCGCGCATTTCTTTAGAAAGCAGGGTGGTGGCGACACCCACAGCACGTGAGGCGTCTGCGACATAAATCACGGCGTCATTTTGATACTGTGGTTCAATTTTGACTGCGGTATGCGCTTTTGAAGTGGTTGCTCCACCAATGAGAAGGGGAATGCTAAAGCCTTTACGCTGCATTTCTTTGGCTACAAACACCATCTCATCTAGGCTCGGCGTAATCAGTCCAGACAGGCCAATAATGTCACACTTTTCATCGATCGCAGTTTGCAAAATTTTCTCGGCGGGCACCATCACGCCCAAATCGACAATATCGTAACCATTACAACCCAACACCACGCCCACAATATTCTTGCCAATATCATGAACATCACCTTTTACCGTGGCCATGAGTACTTTGCCTTTGGTTTGTCCCTCTGCTTTTTCCGCTTCGATGTACGGATTCAGCCATGCCACCGCCTGCTTCATTACACGGGCCGATTTAACCACCTGCGGCAAAAACATTTTTCCAGAACCAAACAGATCACCCACCACGTTCATACCATCCATCAGCGGGCCTTCAATGACATCCAGCGGGCGTTTAGACTTCAGGCGTGCTTCTTCGGTATCTTGATCAATAAAGGTAGTAATGCCTTTGACCAAGGCATATTCCAGACGTTTTTCGACCGGTTGATTTCGCCATTCCAAATTTTCGGCTTCTTTGACCTTACCGCCTTGGCTGCGAAATTTCTCAGCCACTTCAAGCAATTTTTCAGTGGCATTTTGGCCTGATTCACCTTGGTTTTGATTCAGGATTACATCTTCAACAGCGTCTTTTAATTCTTTTGGAATGTCGTCATAAATGGCCATTTGACCCGCATTGACAATCCCCATGGTCATGCCTTGCTTGATGGCATGGTATAAAAATACCGAGTGAATGGCTTCACGGACGGGTTCATTGCCACGAAAAGAAAAGGAGACGTTAGATACGCCGCCAGAAATCATGGCATGAGGTAAATTCTGTTTGATCCAGCCAGTTGCTTCAATAAAGTCAACCGCATAATTATTGTGTTCTTCAATACCGGTTGCGACAGCAAACACGTTTGGATCAAAAATGATATCTTCAGCCGGGTAGCCGACTTCATTCACCAAAATATCATAGGAGCGTTTACAGATTTCGCGCTTACGTTCAGCGGTATCGGCCTGACCGACTTCGTCAAACGCCATCACAATGACAGCCGCGCCATATTGACGGCACAGACGCGCTTTTTCGACAAACTCATCATAGCCTTCTTTAAGCGAAATGGAGTTGACGACAGGCTTACCCTGAACACATTTTAAGCCCGCTTCAATAATTTCCCACTTCGATGAGTCAATCATGATGGGCACACGAGAGATTTCAGGCTCAGAGGCCACCAGATTCAAAAAATGCACCATGGCATTTTGAGAGTCGAGCATGCCTTCGTCCATATTGATGTCGATGATTTGAGCGCCTGCTTCAACTTGTTGCTGTGCAACTTCCAATGCCTCGGCAAATTGTTCTTCACGGATTAAACGCAAAAACTTTTTCGAACCCGTGACATTGGTACGTTCACCGACATTCACAAACAATGAATCGTCATAGATATTAAATGGCTCTAAACCACTTAAACGACAAGCAGGAACTGTTTCAGGCACTGAACGTGGCTGAATATCTTTTACCGCGTTGTAGATCGCACGGATGTGATCTGGCGTTGTACCACAGCAACCACCGGTAATATTAATCAAACCGCTTTCGGCAAACTCTTTTAAGAAAGCCGCTGTTTGTTCTGGCGTTTCATCGTATTCACCAAATGCATTCGGCAATCCGGCATTTGGGTGCGCTGAAACAAAAGTATCGGCGACATCGGAAATGGTTTTAACATGCGGACGCATGGCATCTGCACCGAGTGCACAGTTAAAGCCAATCGAAAGTAAATCGCCGTGGCGTACAGAGTTCCAAAATGCCTCAGCCGTCTGACCAGTGAGAGTACGCCCTGATGCATCGGTAATGGTGCCCGAGATCATGAGGGGCAGTTCACGACCGATCTGCTTAAAGACTTCCTTAACCGCAAAAATTGCCGCTTTACAGTTTAAGGTATCGAAAACGGTCTCGATGAGAATGATATCCGAGCCACCTTCAATCAAGGCATGTGTGGCTTCAATATAGTTGTTTTTAAGTTCATCGAAGGTGACGTTACGAAATGCAGGATTGTTGACATCGGGAGAAATGGAACAGGTACGTGATGTCGGACCCAATACCCCTGCAACAAAGCGCGGTTTATCTGGGGTACTGTATTTCTCACACGCGGCTTTTGCCAAACGTGCTGCTTCGCGGTTAATCTCGGGAACCAATTCCTCCATATGGTAATCCGACATCGACACGCGAGTACCATTAAAGCTATTGGTTTCGATAATATCGGCACCCGCTTCAAGATACGCTTCATGAATACCTTGTATAATTTGAGGCTGAGTTAACACCAGCAGATCGTTATTGCCCTTGAGGTCATGTGCCCAGTCTGCAAAACGCTCACCACGATAATCTGCTTCTTCAAGCTTATGGCGCTGAATCATGGTACCCATCGCACCATCAATAATGAGAATGCGCTTGGCAAGCAGCTCTTTGAGGGTGGCTAGCGTCGACATGGAGAACCCCTAACGATTTAAAAATGCGCATTATTGTAACAGAAGCCATGGTATTTGATGTCATTTTCATCAAGAACTGATGCGATCAAAAAAATGCGATGAGTCATTTTTTACTTTAAGCGCTGAAAATTTCATCAAAGTGAAATAATTAACTTTCAAAATGCTTAAACAGGCAGCAGCTTAGCGCTTCATTTAAGTTAAGTGTCATTTTTTTCGGCAATTATGACAAATTAAATTATAAGCCTGTCATAAACTTATTAAAACTATTAAGTTTTTGAAATATAAAAACATAATTTTATTTTGCGTTAAAAAAATAGCGCAATTTAGGCGAAAAATGGAGTTAATTGAGCAAAAATTGACTTCATTAGGGCGTCGTTTGTCATATAATTGTCATAATTTAATTTAAGAATAAGGGGATTTTATTGATCCCCTTGAACCGTCTGCATGAATTCAAATCTTCCCCCTGTTTCGGATTCAAAGCCTGTGGAACCTTCACATGCGAAATCGACGAATGTACACGTACCGACACCGAAGTTCTTTATGCCGGTGTTTCTTACGGTCATCGTTGCGACTCTGATTTATATTGGATTTCAGGTCAATGCTGATTTAGCGCATGTTCCACCTTTAAATTTGTATTCTATTATTCTCCTTTCAACGGCATTGTTTATTGCCTTGGGATTTGAATTTGTAAATGGTTTCCATGACACAGCCAATGCTGTGGCGACGGTCATTTACACCAACGCCTTACCTGCACCTGTTGCAGTGATGTGGGCGGGCTTTTGTAACTTTCTCGGCGTGATGGTGGCCAGCGGTGCAGTTGCCTACGGTATTATTGCATTACTTCCTGTTGAACTGATTATGAATGTCAGCAGTGGTGCCGGATTTGCCATGGTGTTCGCGCTCCTAATCGCAGCGATTATCTGGAACTTAGGTACATGGTTTTTGGGTATCCCAGCATCAAGTTCGCATACCTTGATTGGTTCGATTTTAGGTGTGGGCATCATGAACCACATTTTAAATGCATCGACGGGTACCAGCGGTATCGATATGGATCAGGTGATCAAGGTCGGTAAAGCGTTACTCTTTTCTCCTTTAATCGGTTTTGCATTTGCTGCGATCTTATTTTTGCTGGTGAAAAAAGTATTCCGCCGTCAGCTTGAATTGTTTCAGCCACCAGAAGGCAACAAGCCACCACCACCATTGATTCGTGCAATTTTGATCTTTACCTGTACAGGTGTAAGTTTTGCACACGGATCAAATGATGGTCAGAAAGGTATGGGCTTGATTATGCTGATCCTGATTGGCTTGGTTCCTTTGGCGTACTCGCTCAATAAAAACTTAGATGCACAGTATCTTAAATCGTTTGAGCAACTTTCAGGTGAAACGGCAATTGTCTTGCATGCCAACCAAAATGAAATGCAAGATGAAAAGGCGCGTGTTGTACTGACCAAGTTTATCCAGACCAAAGAGCAAACCCCTGAGGTTTTACCGGCATTGGCCAGCATTACAGATCACTTGGGTGAGCGCGTAGGACAGTATGGCGACTTAAAAGATATTCCAGAGCAGGCAGTCAGCGAAATTCGTAATGATATGTACTTGAGCACCACAACGTTTAAACGTTTGGAAAAAGCTGAAGCACTTCCTGCAATGACCCCTCAGCAACAAGATACCTTAAAAGAATATCGTAGCAACCTTGATGGCTTTTTACAGTATATTCCTAACTGGGTGAAGGTTGCGGTTGCCTTGGCACTTGGCTTGGGCACGATGGTAGGCTGGAAGCGTATTGTGGTGACTGTGGGTGAGCGTATTGGTAAAAACCACATGACCTATGGTCAAGGCATGTCTGCTGAACTCGTTGCCATGAGCACCATTGCAGCAGCAGATGGTCTAGGTATGCCAGTTTCGACCACACACGTCTTGAACAGTGCAGTTGCAGGGACCATGGTGGCGAACAAATCTGGTTTGAACTTTGCAACAGTAAAAACCATTATTTCGGCATGGATCTTTACCTTGCCAGCAACAATCTGTTTATCCGGTGGTTTATACTGGGTGTTCTTACAGTTTGTTGGTTAAACTGTTATTCTAGAAAAGGTCACATGGGTGGCCTTTTTTTATGTCGCAATATTTCTATTTTCCGCTCAAACACGTATAAGTTTAAAGCAGATAATCAATAAGCTTTACAGGGTTTTGCCGTCATGACGTCATCTCTTGCATCTGCGTTACAACATGATCAGTTAATCAATGCATTAAAACACTATCAAGAAATCTTTTGGTATCCACCTGAAAGTAAGGATTGTGAGCACGGTCTAAATGGGGTTGGTCTTCGCCGTGCCGATATTGAAGATGCCGAACAGCGTCTAACACGCTTCGCACCTTATTTGGCTAAAGTGTTTACTGAGCTAGAAGCTTCACATGGGCGGATTGAATCTGAGATGGCGTCTATCCCTAACATGCAAAAACATGCCTGTGCTACGCTCAATTTACCTACCACAGGGCAATGGTGGTTAAAAAAAGACAGTCACTTACCCATTTCAGGTTCGATTAAAGCACGAGGTGGGATATATGAGGTATTGGCACATGCTGAAAAGTTAGCGCTTGAGGCAGGATTACTTCAGCCAGATGATGACTATACAATCTTTGATTCAGCACCTTTTCGTCAGTTTTTTGCGCAGCATCAAATTGCTGTAGGATCTACAGGAAATTTAGGTTTATCGATAGGCATCATGAGTGCCAAACTTGGCTTTCGTGTGAGCGTACATATGTCAGCCGATGCTCGGCAGTGGAAAAAAGACAAATTACGTTCGCTGGGTGTCAATGTGGTGGAATATGCGAGTGATTACGGCGTGGCGGTCGAACAAGGCCGAAAAGCCGCCGAAAACGATCCTTTATGTTTTTTTATAGATGATGAAAATTCGAAAACCCTGTTTCTGGGCTACGCTGTTGCAGGCTTACGTTTAAAACAGCAACTCAACGATCATCAAATCAAGGTCGATGCGGCGCATCCATTATTTGTTTATTTGCCTTGCGGCGTAGGCGGTGGCCCAGGAGGCGTCAGTTTTGGTTTAAAGCATGCTTTTGGTGAGCATGTGCATTGTATTTTTGCAGAACCGACGCATTCTCCGTGTATGCTTTTGGGTGTCTATACCGGATTACATGACCAGATTTCAGTACAAGATATTGGCCTAGATAATCATACTGCGGCAGACGGACTGGCGGTAGGGCGCGCCTCTGGCTTTGTCGGTCGCGCCATGCAAGATCTGATCGATGCCTATGTGACGGTCTCGGATGCACAATTATTTCAGTTTATTCAACTGCTCAATCAAACTGAGAATATTCAGCTTGAGCCTTCAGCGATAGCAGGCTTACTCGGAATTGGGCATGTACTTCAAAATCAGGATTATCAGCGAGTACGACAGTTAAGTGACTCGCAGTTGAAAAATGCCACGCATCTCATCTGGGCCACTGGCGGTGGCATGGTCCCTTCCGATGAAATGGCCAAGTACCTGAGTATGCATGGCTAAGAAAAAGCCTGTCAGTTTGACAGGCTTTTTTTTATTTTTTGAGCCAGTGCAGAGGCAGTTTATCCGAGGCAAAGCCATAAAGCGCCGCAAAAGGTAGCGCAGTACGTGCCAGATATGCAACACGCCACAAACCCCCATGGTTAGCGCCTTCCATCATCAGCTCTAGTGGATGATCAATGGAAGTGTGCGGATTCGCTGCACATTCATCATTGCGTAAATCGTGTACCCAAAGCGCAGCCATAATGGCATTGGTGGTTTCAGGTGCAAAGGCTTCAACATCAAACAATGAAGCACCATTAAACGCAGCTTTGAGGATTGGATTTTTGGTGACAGAGTGTGTGGTAGTTGAGGGTGCAATATTGATGCTCACGCGTTGACCATTTTGGTGAGCCAAAATAGCACGCCACTGTTGAATACGTTTTGCCAGCGCATAATTTGGGCCTTGCTCGAGCACTAGACAGTCTGCCACACCGTAGTGTTTATCATTATCTGAGCGAATCAGTGCTTGTTCACTCGATTGAAAAAAGTGTTTCAAGGTCAGAGTCTTAATACCTGCCGTCAAGACTTTTTGTAAGTTTGAGCGTTGCTCTGCTTTTTGATGTGCTGCTTCGACCACTTCTTTAGGAACAGCATAAATGTCGGTTGGCGTACACATAAACATAAGTGAGCTATCTGGTTTGTGTTCACTCACTAGGCTCATGATCGTGTCCATGGCCATAGATACCCGCACATGTTTTTCGCCGTCTAGATAGGCAATCGCAGCCAAATCGAGTGAAGATTTAAATTGATTTAACCACGTAACCACTTCGGGTAACTGGGTAAGTAGATTTGCGCCAAGTTTATGTTTTAAATCAGCAGAGGATACGCCAGCATCCAGATTTTCTACACAAGGTGCTATCAGCTTGGCATTGCCTTTACGCACGGTATTCAGAATTTTTTCCCATACTTTTGGATTGGGCAGATCGACGGCCACGATATTGGCTCGCCATTTTGACAACCAAGTGAGCGGGCCAGCTTCTGAGGCTGCGCCAAACAGCACCATGGTACGGTCAGATAAATCAAACCATTCAGGGTGGCTGCTGGCCAGTCTTAACGCTTTTGCATGGCTTGGTTCAATAATGCCGCGCGTTTCCCAGTCTTGAATCTGAGTAAGTAAAGCTTGTCCCGTCAGCTTTTTACCGCCATAAGGTACGTACCATTCAGGATCATCCTGACTTTCACCTTTGATGGTCACGCTATGAAGTGGAGACACGTTTGCCACATTCATGACATCTTTGAGCAGGTATTTAATGCCATCGCGGTAAAATACAAAGCTGTGGTGCGCTTTGTGTAAACCTTGCTGGGCAATGTTCACGCTCTGATGTCGGGTACGAATGCCATGCTCGACCAACGCTCTAAAATACACCGGATACTGCTTGCGCCATTGTTTTTCGTTGAGCGCCTGCTGAGAGAGCTTGTTATCGACAATCGATAATGCTTCTGAAATGATCGCTTTGCCTGTATGAGATGTACTCGGCTTTTGCGTGGTTTCGAGCAGGGGAAATTGTAATCCGTCTAGTGAATTGGACATGCAGAAAGTCTCACGATGTATTTTTAATCAATAGCATTTTGCCATTATCTACCGTATATACCTGCAAAGAGTGGCAATAACTACCAAATTTGAAATGAATCGTTAAATTTAATTTTGATCATGTGAAGTCAGTTGGACTTTATGCGTGCTTTGTAAAACGCTTGGCTTTATTACATTATCGCCTCATAGTGAGGCGATAATGCGTTAAACCCATTTATCAGTACATTGCGTTTAAAAAGGCAGTTGGGTGAGTTTGTTTAAAAAGTGCTGAATCAGGCGTGGTTCTAATATAATCGTCATGACCACACCATAGGCTGCTCCCCAAAGATGTGCACTGTGATTGATGTTGGTATTGCCACGTTTGCCAGACCAAATGCTATATGCGACATACAATATGGCAAAGATAATCGCTGGAACCGGGATGAAAAAGACAAAAATCAGTTTCCACGGTTCAAACAAAATATAGGCAAACAATACCGCTGAGACAGCCCCTGATGCACCTAAACTGGCCCAATGCGTATCGTTTTTATGTTTGAGATAGCTGGGCAAAATAGCAATAATTAATCCGCCCAAATAAAACAACACAAAGCCTAAATCAAAGAAATACTGTCTGTAGAAGCTTTCGATAATGCTGCCAAAAAAGAACAGCGTAATCATATTAAAAAGCAAATGCGTGCCATCGGCATGCACAAAACCATGGGTGATGAAACGATCAATCTGACCGCGTTGCATAGCGGGTGGCCAAAAAATCAGACGATTCATGACATTTTGGTTGGAAAAAGCCAACAGTGAAACGATCACGGTAATGATGATCAGGGTAATCGTATGATTAAACGGTAAATGCAGCATAAGATAAGAAAAAAGTTTTATTTGATGTCCATCATGCCATTTTTTGAGCATGAATAAATACCAAAAGTAAAACAAATCCGACAAATTTGGTTGATTTTTTTTAAATCCCCCGCATCTTCAGTTAAGATAAGCACTTCAGCTTGAGGATGATTGATATGTCGACTGAGAACACCAACACTGCCGTTGCAGATGAAATTCCAAATCTTTTAATTACACCGACTGCACAAGAGTATTTAAAGGATTTATTGGAAAAGCAAAATACTCCGGGTATTGGCGTTCGTATCTTTGTTGAAAACCCGGGTACGCCACGTGCAGAATGCTGTATGGCCTATAGTGCACCGGATGAAGTGGTTGCCACCGATTACAAACAAGAATATCCAGATTTTCCAGCATATGTAGACGGACCATCTATTCCGTACCTGCTTGATGCTGTGATTGATTACAACAAAGATCGTTTTGGTGGCCAGTTAACATTCCGTGCGCCAAATTCTAAAGTGCCACGTGTTGGACCAGATGCATCGATTGAAGAACGTATTACCTATGTACTCCAGTCTGAGATCAATCCGGGCTTAGCAGGTCATGGTGGTAACTGTGCACTCGTCGAAGTACAAGACGATGCAGAGCATGGCTTAACAGCTGTACTTAAATTTGGTGGTGGCTGCCAAGGTTGTTCTGCAATTGATGTAACTTTGAAACAAGGTGTCGAGACGACTTTACGCCAGCATATTCCTGAGCTTCAGCGCGTTGTGGATCAAACAGACCACACCCAAGCAGAAGGCGCTTACTTCAAATAATTTTTAATGAATTCGCTGTAATGAAAACCCCTGAGTTTCGGCTCAGGGGTTTTTTAGTTTTTAATATTGAGAATTATTATCAATATTGTTTGTAATTTGATTTCTTTTTGCTAGAATTGTCACGCAATTTAAGCTTGATTTAATATTTGTAACAAAGGGGATGTCAATGTGTAAGCCGTTATTTCGTACAGTTTTATCCGCAGCCATACTCAGTAGTATGTTCTCAGTGGCTTATGCAGAAGATACGCAGCAAGATGATCAATCTAACCCAGATGCAACCAAACTTGAGAAAATCGTTTTAACGGCAGAAGAGCAGATCAAGCAATCATTGGGTGTGTCTGTGATTACCGCAGACGATTTGGAACGTATGCCGGTGGTCAATGATGTATCAGAATATATTCGTAAAATGCCCGGGGTAAACCTGACTGGAAATAGTTCAACGGGTCAGCGTGGCAATAACCGTCAGATCGATATTCGAGGAATGGGGCCTGAAAATACCTTGATATTAATTGATGGTAAACCAGTCACTTCACGTAATTCAGTGCGTTATGGATGGCGTGGCGAGCGCGATACACGCGGTGATTCAAACTGGGTACCTGCCGATGCAATTGAATCGATTGAAGTAATTCGAGGGCCAGCCGCAGCACGCTATGGCAATGGCGCGATGGGAGGCGTGGTCAATATTAAAACCAAAAAAATTACGAATGAAACGCATGGTTCTGTCGAACTGTTCAGCAATCAGCCTGAAAACAGTAAAGAAGGTGCAACCAATCGTGTGAGTGTTAATTTAAGCGGCCCGATTATCCAAGATGTGCTGTCTTATCGTATTTATGGGAACTTCAATAAAACGGACAATGATGCAGCGGATATTAATCCACTTACCTCAAGCGGTACGCGAGCTGCTGGTCGTGAAGGGGTAGAAAATAAAGATCTGAGCGCTCGATTTGCATGGCAGGCAACCGATCGTCAAACGCTGTTATTGGATTTGGCTTCGAGTCGTCAGGGCAATTTATTTGCTGGTGATTCACAAAATAGTAATGTGGATCCGATCTCAAATGAAATTCTCTCGCAACTGATTGGTAAAGAAACCAATACCATGTGGAAAGACAGCTATGCGATGACCCATGAAGGCAAGTGGGACTGGGGCGATAGCCGTATTATTGCGCAGTTTGATCGAACCAAAAATAAGCGCTTTGTGGAAGGGACTGCGGGTGCATCAGAGGGTCGAATCAACAGTTTGGATAATCGTACCACATCGACATTAGATACACTGCGCTTAAATGGTGAGGTGAATATTCCACTCGACTTCTATATGCCTCAAAATTTAACTGTGGGTACAGAATGGGTTGAAGATCGATTTAAAGACCCAGGAAATACCACTCAAGGAACGGGTGAGTATGCGAACTCATTGACTACTGGCGATCGCAGTAAAATGAATTCACGTATTGCATCGGCATATGTAGAAGATAACCTTAAATTGACCGACAGTACCGACTTTGTTTTGGGCTTGCGCTTTGATGATCACAATAAATCTGGCTCGAACTGGAGCCCAAGCTTAAATATCACACAGCGTTTAGGTGATTACTTCACGCTCAAAGGCGGTATTGCCCGTGCCTATAAAGCACCAAACTTGTATCAAAATGCAGAAGGTTACTTGCTTGGAACTAGAGGGAATGGCTGTCCGATTGGGTTAACGCAATGTGTCCTTCAAGGTAATGACGATTTAAAACCTGAAACATCCGTCAATAAAGAGATTGGCATTCAATTCCAAAAAGATAACGTCAATGCCAGCTTGGCTTGGTTCCGTAACGACTATAAAGATAAAATTTCTTCAGGAACCGAAGTGTCACAGCAGGTTGTCATTGGAGCTACCACGTACAATGTTTTGCAGTGGACCAATATTCCTAAAGCATTGGTTCAAGGGCTTGAAGGCAGTGTGACGCTAGATTGGGGAGATATCAGCTGGACCAATAATTTTACCTATATGATGGATTCGGTGAACAAAGAAACTGGCAATCCGCTGTCGGTGATTCCAAATTACACCATCAACTCGATTTTTAATTATAAGCTCACCGATAAAGCCGATGTTAACTTTGTCTATACGCAATATGGTCGTCAGAAACCCCGTCAATATGTCGAAACCAATATTGATAATACAGCTGGTTTAGTGACCGAAAGTATCAAAAGTTATGGCATCGCCGGAATTAACATGGGCTATAAATTTACTGATCAGTTCAGTGGCCGTGTGGGGGTCAGTAATGTGTTTGATGAAGAAAAACTTCGCGATCTTTCAGTGAGTCAAAGTTATAACGAGCCAGGACGAGCGTACTACGCCAGCTTGAAATATCAATTTTAATAAAAAAAGCCGCATTAGCGGCTTTTTTTTATAGCTTTAACAGTTGTTGTGTTTCAGCTGCGTAGTAAAACTTTTCTAAGTAATGTCGTGCTCGTGTCGCCAAGTATTGTGTTTCGAGCATTTGACTCAAAATAGGTTTTAAGAGCGCACTTAACTCATGTTCAATCAGCGGTTCATGGATGTTCAGATCTTGAAGCAATTGATCAAAGGTGCGTTCCTGATTGCGTGCATACCACGCGTAAATACCATCATGCACCTGCTGTTTTAAGTAATCGGTCTGCCGAAGATGTTGCCAGATTTCATGCCCCATCGACACGGTGTTGGGTAAATCTTCAACTTCAATATAGTGGCGTAAAACACTCAGTGGTTGGAGTTTGATCTTGTGCCATAAATTGGCCTGAAAATGATAGAGCTTATCATCGCTAAAATGCTGATTGAGCACACTTTCACTGAGCTGGCTCAGCTTGGCAATATTCTTGTGCAAGTAATTTGAGACAGTTGCATCTAGGTTTGAATCGGTGACCGATTCAAGTACCGATTTACCCATTTTCATGAACCGTCCTACACCCGGCACTTTTTTGGCCATGAGTGAATTGTCCATGTAATCTTGTATCGCATGTTGAATCAACTGGCTCACCATAGCCGAAAACGCGGGATTGTTGGTGACCCGTTTGATTAAGGCCTTGCGGTGGTCACTTTTACTGGCGATGTATTGTGCGATACGATCGATGGTGAGCACTGGAATCACATCTTGAATCAGCGTTTGATCATTAAGCGGGTGAATCAGAGCAAAACGAATATGCTCTGCAATTTGATCAATCAAAAACGCCGTTGCAGGGGTATTTAAAATTTGTTTTTCAATCAACTGCTGAATCTGTTCAAATGACCAGATGTGCTGAAGCTGCTGTTGTTTGAACCAATGATAGAAGCTTGAAAACTCTGCTTGAATGGTCTCGGGTGCAGAAAACTCCTGTTGTAAAAATGCCAGATGTGCGTCGATCAATTGTTCAATCACTGGGTGTTTTTGCATGTTCAGCTTAATTTGAAAAGAATACCTTCATACTAAAAGATATCCGCACAATTTGAAATGACCCTTTTTATGGAATATAGCAAATGATTTACCTATTTCAAATACACAGATTAAAATATCAACCATATAAAAAGTAATTTAAATTCATTTAGTTAGAACTATATTGATTGCAAAATAACAATATATAAATTTGTTGTAAGAGTTGAGATTTTGTCAGTGACTTTCTATAAGGAGCTGATTAAACTTATCTAAATTTTTAGTTGGATGGTAGAACAAAATGTTAACCGCACAAGAAGCATTGGATCGTCTAAAAGCTGGAAATCAGAGATTTATGAAAGGTGAAACCACCAATCATACTCTCGTGAGCCATCAAGAGCGTGCAGAAATGGCAGAAGGCCAAAACCCTTTTGCGATTATTTTAGGCTGTTCAGATTCACGTGTACCGGCTGAAATGGTTTTCGACCAAGGCTTAGGTGATTTGTTCGTGATTCGTGTGGCAGGTAACGTTGTTGCACCATCGCAAGTAGGTAGTGTTGAATTTGCTGCTGAACGATATGATTGTGCAGTGGTTGTGGTACTCGGTCATAGTCATTGCGGTGCGATACAAGCTACTGTAGATACTTTGCTCAATCCAGAAAATCCACCTTCTGACAACTTGATGTCGATTGTGAATCGTGTACGTCCATCAGTTGAAATTTTGCTGCAAACTGATTTAAAACACGATCACAATAAACTTTGTATGCATGCCATTCGTTCAAATGTATTTGCATCGGTCAATCAATTAAGACACGGTTCTGCTGTACTTGAAAGCTTGATTGCCAAAGGCAAAATGATTGTCGTGGGTGCAGAATACTCACTTGAGACAGGTGAAGTTAATTTTTTTGATTTCTAAGTCCTGATACGTCGGCAGACGGTTGGGCAAAAGGCGTCTTATAAGGCGCCTTTTACGTATGGATATGCCGTTTTGAGTAAAATAGACTGCGCTTTGGCATTTGGATGAATCTGATCTTTTTGCATTAACGTTTTATTGCCTGCAACCCCTTCAAGAAAAAATGGCAAAAGTTTGACCTTATACTTTTGACTGACCACTTTATAATTATTTTCAAATGCCTGACTGTATGCACTACCGTAATTCGGTGGAATTTTCATTCCAAATAAAACAACTTTGGCTTGAGCAGCTTGACCTTGCTGAACCAGTTTTTCAAGATTCGCACGAATCAACTGAGGGGGTTGGCCGCGAAGTGCATCGTTGCCACCAAGCTCAACAATCATAACTTGCGGTTTGTAGGTTTGCAGCAATTTGGGTAGTCGTGCGAGTGCGCCGCTGGTGGTTTCTCCACTCACACTGGCGTTAATGACTTTATGCTGTTTAGGATCGTCCTGATCGAGACGCTTTTGTAAAAGTGCAACCCAGCCCTGTTCAGGATTGATGCCATAACCTGCACTCAAACTATCACCGACCACTAAAATCGTTTTAGCTGAAACCGCAAATGGCATGATGCTAAATGAACCAATAATTAACCATTTTGTCCATTTTCCGTTTAAAAACATGTTATACAGTTGCATAGTAAGTCGTCGATGCTTTCACCAGAGGGGATACTGACCATCATGCCACAACCAATAATTTCTGCCCATCACCTGACACAATCTGTGCAATTTAATAACAATCAGTTAACGATTTTAGATCAGATCAATTTGGAAATTTTTGCTGGGGAACAGGTAGCAATTACAGGTCGTTCTGGCTCTGGAAAATCTACTTTATTGGGAGTGCTGGCAACCCTAGATAGACCTTCTTCGGGTGAGCTATGGGTGTGTGGTCAGGCAGTACATGGGATGTCGGAAGAGCAGCGTGCGACTTTAAGATTAGAGCATATTGGCTTTGTTTTTCAGTCTTTTCAGCTTCTGCCGCATTTGAGCGCACTTGAAAATGTGATGCTACCGCTACGCTTACAGGCATCATTTCAGTTTAAAGATGCCGAGATGAAAGCACGAGAATGGCTTGCACGCGTGGGGCTTGAGCGTCAAGTTGAGCAAACACCTAAAGTTCTTTCTGGCGGGGAACAACAGCGCGTTGCCATTGCACGCGCACTCATCGCCGAGCCAAAACTGGTATTTGCCGATGAACCTACAGGCAATCTAGATGGCCAAACCGCAAAAGAGATTGAACGTTTATTGTTTAAACTGAATCAGGAGCTCGGGACTACATTGGTGTTGGTGACGCACGATCAAAAACTGGCCAGTCAATGTCAGCGGCATTTTAATCTGGTCGATGGACGTATCAATGAAGAACTGGCAAAGGTGGAGCATGTATGAGTTCACTTTTAAAACCGTTATTGTTGCAAAGTTTACGAACGGGCGGGCTTTATTTATTGATCATTGCCTTATCGTTGGCGATCAGCGCAACCACTGCTTTAAAATTTAGTAACAATCAGGTCAAACAAGCCGTCAATCTACAAGCTGCGCAAATGCTGGCGGCCGATCTGGTGCTTTCCGATCAAGACCCTTTATCAAACCAGTGGTCACAGCGTGCGACACAAGATGGACTCAAACAATCGCGTGTCACGCTGTTTAGTTCAATGGCACGCACCGAGCAAAACTTTGTGATGGTCAATGTAAAAGCAATTGATTCGGCCTTTCCATTACGAGGTGAACTGCGTATTCAGCCTGCACAAAAAACGCCAGCAATAGGGGAGATCTGGCTGAGCACACGGGCTATGGAATTGCTGAAAGTGAAGCTGAACGACACGGTTTATATTGCCGATGGTCAATTCCGTGTGGCAGGCGTCATTGCGCATGATTCCAATCAGGAGCTGGGTTTTTCCGGTTTTTCTCCGACTGTGATCATCAATCAGAATGATGTCGCAAAAACCAATGCCATTCAGGTGGGTAGTCGGATCGAATACCGGTTGCTCCTTGCAGGCCGCCCAGATCAGACCAAACGCTTTGCAGATGAATTTAAGCATCTGCAACAAACGGACAGCAGCAGTGCACAGCAAGCAGATTCTGAAAGTGCAACCACCTTGCGCCTACGTGATGCCACGCAAGGTAATACTCGTTTGGTCAAACCGATTGAAAATCTAGACACCTTTTTGCAACTGGCAAATATTTTAACCATTCTACTCTGCGGGATTGCCATTGCCCTGACCAGTCAGCGCTATGTACAGCAAAACCAAGACCACATCGCGTTGATTCGATGCTTGGGTGCCAGCAAGGCACAGATTTTATGGGCTTATATGGGGCTGCTCGCGATTGTAAGCTTCATTTCAATTGTACTGGGCAGTGCAATAGGTGTCGGTTTAGGCTTTGGACTACTGCAACTCATGCTCCAGTTAATGCCGCAGTTACAACTGAATTTTTCAGTCTGGGATATCTGGATTGGCCCATTACCAACGGCCATCTTTACCAGCGTGGTGGTTTTGTTCGGATTTATCTTACCGAGTGTGTGGGAGCTTTTAAATACGCCGCCAATTCGGGTGATTCGTCAGGAAGTTCGGTCTAAGCGCTCACTGGCGCTGATGTTTCTTGCCGGTATCATTAGTCTAATTGTGTTCAGTCTGGTGTTGAGTGATAACCTTCAACTGAGCGCACTTATGCTTGCTGCAATTTTACTCTTAAGTTTGTTGCTGTATGGGGTGGTCTGGAGTGTACTTAAGTTCATCAAAGGTCTTAAAAACGGACTTTCAGCCTATGTGCGCTTACCGCATCAGAGTGCAATCCAAATTACGGCTTTGGCGTTAGGAATTAGTCTGATTACGGTGCTGAGTGTCTTACGGGTCGATTTGCTTGAGCGCTGGCAAGAACAATTGCCTGAAGGGACGCCTAATCAATTTGTCTATGGTTTACCGCCATTCGACATGCCGCAGCTACAACAGCAATTAACCCAAAACAGTTGGAAAAGCACACCGCTATACCCGAATATCCGTGGTCGACTGGTGGCTAAAAACGATCGCGCCTTTACGCCCGAACAAGTCAAACAAAACAATGCACTGCGCCGTGAATTGAATTTAACTCAATCACGCACATTCCCAGACGATAATAAAATCGTTTCAGGGGTAACGCGCTTTAATCAAGTCAATCAAGTGTCGGTAGAGGCTAAACTGGCCGAAGAGTTGGGGATTAAAATTGGCGATAAACTGACCTTTCAATTGCCTGAAGGTCCGTTGTCTGCCCGAGTGATTAACCTAAGAACCGTGGAGTGGGAAAGTTTCAGTCCGAATTTCTTCTTTATTTTCTCACCATCGACCATCGATGAGAATTCAGGCAGTTATTTAGGGAGTTTTTATGTTCCCCCGCAAGACAAAGCCAAACTGGTGGGGCTTATTCAGCAATTTAGCAATACCGTCTTTATCGATGTCAGCTTGATCTTGGAAGAAGTCAAACGACTGGTCGGTGTTTTGGTGCAAATTATTACTGTACTTGCCGTATTGGTCGGTATTTCGGGCTTATTGGTGTTAATTGCGTGTTTGAATCTTTTAATGGATGAGCGGCGTCAGGAAGTGGCTGTGTTACGTTCGTTTGGTATTGCCAAAACCAAGCTCAAACAATTGCTGATGCTTGAGGTCGGATTAATGGGTTTGTTGTCTGGGATTGTGGCATGTTTATTTGCAGAAGTGATTAGTGCAGTTGCCAGTTACAAGATGAACATTGCAGTTCAGTGGCATCCTGAAATCTGGTTGATTTTACCACTCACAATGATGGTGGTCTGTGCCCTGATTGGGCGTTATCGTCTCAGTTATTTATGTGACATTCCGCCACTGCAAAGTCTAAGAGAGCTGAATCAATCTTGATTCAATGGGCCAGCTTATAGATTAAGCTGGCTTTTCATTTGCATCAGAATGTGTTGCCACAGTTCTAAAATAGGCGCCAACAAACTGAGACAGTATTGATAAGCTAAATAGCACAATACACTCCCCGTGGCTAAGCCGACAAGTTTTGCCACTGTGCTCACGGCGAAGCGCTGCCCCACATACCAGATCAGTGCCAGTAATGCGCCCATGAGCATCCCCCCAATATGCGCAGCGTTATTGATGCCGGTTGCCATGAAACCAAAGGCCAAGTTAATCGCCATAATGATCAATAACGCTTTTTTGTCGAGAATAAAACGTTGCCTCGGCAATGCAGGTAATATGGCCAGTATTGTGAGTGCGCCGCCAAGCCCCATCACCGCGCCAGAGGCACCGGCTCCCACATGGGGCAGTAAACTTGGATCAAAGTTTTCAAGTAGTGCATAACTGTCACGAATGGTGATATAACCACTGAGCAGACTCCCGGCCAGTCCGGCCAGAATATACAGGCCCAGATAATACCCGCGTCCGAGTAGTTGTTCGGCAATGTTGCCAAACACATACAATGCCCACATGTTCAGCATAAGATGAATCAAGCCAAAATGAAAAAACATGCTGGTAAACAGACGAGCCGGTTGCTCAAGATAGGTGAGCGGCGCAAAATCGGCTCCCCAGTAAATGGCATCGGCTGTGGTCGGGTTACTGGCATCTACGCCATGCATGATCTGCCAGACAAATAAACCCACGTTTATCATGATCAGTACAGCCGTAATCCACCAACTGTAGAGGTCAAGTTTACGATTCATCTGAGGTGGTCTTAGATCAGTCATGCTATGCTTTTGTAATCATTCAATAAGAGCGATAAAGTAGCTTAGCATGAAACTACAAACTCTCTGGAGAAAAGCGCTGACATGAAACGTTTTTTTGTACGTGTTATTTTGGCACTTGTCAGTGTTGTACTTCTGGTTCAACTTTGGATTTTTGCAAGTTTAGTATGGTGGCGCACGCAGCCTGTCAATACCAGCATGTTTATGCGCATTGCATCGTGGTCAGAGCCCTCTAAACCGCTTCAACACCATTGGCGTGACTATGACAATATTAGTAATAATTTCAAGCGAGCAGTAGTGGCTGCCGAAGATGGCAAGTTTTTGCAGCATCATGGTTTTGACTGGGATGGTATTCAGTACGCTTTAGAAAAAAATGAAAAATCAGGTGAAGTGGTCAATGGTGGATCGACTATCTCGCAGCAGTTGGCCAAGAATCTATTTTTATTCAATCAGCGTTCTTTTTTGCGCAAGGGCCAAGAAGCGATTGCGACTTGGATGATGGAGCGAATGTGGTCGAAGCAGCGTATTTTAGAAGTATATATGAACTCGGTTGAATTTGGTGAACATATTTATGGTGTAGAGGCGGCATCTCAATATTACTTTAACCGCAGTGCTAAAAACTTAAGCCGAGAACAAGCTGCGTTTTTGGCTGCCTTACTACCCAATCCAAAGTACTATCAAAACAATCGAAATGACGCCAAATTTCGTTTTAAACAGCGCTTTACACTAAAATATATGCGCTACAGTCAAATTCCTTAAGAATTGAGATGTGTATTGAATATAAAAAACGTACTTTTAGTGCGTTTTTTTATGTAATTGAAATAATTTTGAAGCATACTAATTCAATCACGAAGCTTTTGTAGATAGGGTTGGCGCATGAATACTGCGATAACAACGACACCAGTAGAATATACTTACAACGATCGATATATTAATCGTGAATTATCCATTTTAGATTTTCATCTTCGGGTTTTAGAGCAGGCGGTTGATCCGCTCCATCCTTTGCTCGAGCGCATGAATTTTTTACTGATTTTTTCACGTAATCTTGACGAGTTTTTTGAAATTCGTGTGGCCGGTATTTTAGAGCAGCTAGATTTGGGTAACGAAAGCCGAAGCCCCGATGGTCTGACGCCTAAACAGGTACTCGAGCAAATTTCACAAACAGCACATGCCGCGATTGAGCGTCAATACCGTATCTTAAATGAAGAAATATTGCCAAAACTACGTGACGAAGATATCTGTTTCTTGCGCCGTGGCGAACTTACCCCTGCACAATCGGCATGGGTGAAAAAATATTTTCAAGAGCAGGTTGCGCCAGTACTCACCCCAATCAGCTTAGACCCTGCACATCCATTTCCGCGTTTGGTCAATAAAAGCCTTAACTTTGTAATTACGCTCGAAGGTAAAGATGCTTTTGGCCGTCAAATTGACTTAGCAGTTGTACCGGCGCCGCGTTCACTACCGCGTGTAGTTCGTTTACCCGACGAGCTTACAGGAGGTAAAGAACATCATGTGATGTTGTCTGCTATTATCCATGAACATGTGTCTGATCTGTTTCCAGGCATGACCGCAACGGGCTGTTATCAATTCCGTGTTACACGAAATGCAGATTTGGCACTCAATGAAGATGTTGAAGATTTGGCTAAAGCACTAAAAGGTGAGCTGAGTTCCCGCCGCTTTGGTCGAGCCGTACGTTTAGAAGTAACAGAAAACTGTCCAAAACATATTTATAACTATCTGCTCGAAGAATTTGATCTGGATGAAGATCAGCTTTATAAGGTGGAAGGTCCAGTCAATTTGGCCCGTTTATTATCAAACTTCAAACGTCCACATTTGCGTTATGACTCGCACACACCTGTTATTCCAAAGGTGCTTAAAAAGTCTGAGAATGTTTTTGCTGCCATGCAAAAACAGGACATTTTACTGCATCATCCGTTTGAATCGTTTGCACCTGTAATTAATTTATTGCGTGAAGCTGCGCGTGATCCACAGGTCTTGGCAATTAAGCAAACCCTTTATCGTAGTGGTCCCGATTCAGAAATTGTCCAAGTGCTGGTTGAAGCAGCGCGTAACGGTAAAGAAGTAACGGCAGTGATCGAATTGCGTGCGCGCTTTGACGAAGAGTCAAATATTGCAGTGGCAAATGTGTTGCAAGAAGCCGGTGCAGTGGTGGTATATGGCATTGTTGGTTATAAAACCCATGCCAAAATGATTCTGGTGGTACGCCGTGAAAATAACAAGCTGGTACGTTATGTGCACTTAGGCACCGGGAACTACCATGCTGGTAATGCACGGATTTATACCGACTATGGCCTCATGACCACAGACAAAGAGTTGTGTGAAGATGTACATCGCATTTTTCAGGAACTCACTGGTATGGGTAAAATGGCCAAACTGAAAAAGTTGTTGCATGCACCTTTTACCTTACACGCTCAACTCCTCAATTATATTGACGATGAAATTGCCAATGCCAAGGCAGGTAAGCCGGCGCAGATTATTGTCAAGGTCAATGCACTGACCGAAATGCAGCTGATCAATAAATTGTATGAAGCATCACAAGCAGGCGTACAGATCGATTTAATTATTCGTTCGATTTGCTGTTTACGTCCAGGTTTACCGGGGCTGTCGGAAAATATCCGTGTGCGTTCAATTGTAGGCCGTTTCCTTGAGCATACCCGCGTGTATTACTTTAGCAACAATGGTGATGCCCGAATTTACTGTTCAAGTGCAGACTGGATGGATCGTAATTTATTTAATCGTGTTGAAGCATGTTTCCCGATTGAAGACCCAGCGCTGAAAAAGCGAATTTATCAGCAAGGTCTGGTGAATTACCTCAAAGATAATCAGCAAGCATGGTTACTTCAAGGAGATGGGACATGGATACGCGTACAGGCAAAAGAAGGGGAAGAACTGCATAATGCCCAGCAAACCCTGATTTCACTATTTGCTTAATTAATCTCTCATAAAAAAAAAGGAGCCTTAAACGGGCTCCTTTTTTATTTTAACTGGGTGTATTAATCGCTTAATGACGATGTGATACGTTTTAAGATATCTAAAATCACATCAAATTCGCTTTGAAGCGGTGTGCTCTTACGTGTAATCAATGCAAGAACACGACTTGGTGCATTTTCAATTTCTTTCACCATCAAGTCATCGTTAAACTTGAGCATATGCGTATTGATTGCAATTTCTGGCAATAACGTAAAGCCAAGATTTGAAGACACCATTTCTACGAGTGTAGGAAGTGAACTGGCTTTTAAGCGATTGTCATTTTTACGTTCACCAACCGGACAAGCACTGAGTGCATGATCACGTAAGCAATGACCTTCTTCGAGCAGCATCAAACGTGATAAATCGAGGTCATCGAGAGACTGCGCCGAAGACGCATGCTTATCGTGTTTGTTGCAGACCAAGAACAGGTTTTCTTTGGCAATATCGACAACTTTGAGTCCACGCGTATCGAACGGTAGTGCCAGCACCACCATGTCCAAATTGCCGTGTTCAAGACGTTCAACAATTTTTTCACTTTGTGCTTCGTGCAGATGCAACTGAATTTTTGGCAGTTGCTTATGCACTTCTTCAAGTAGTTGCGTCAAGATAAAAGGTGCAATCGTTGGAATAATACCAAGATGAAGGTCACCAGTCAGCGGTTCACTCATTTCACGGCTCAGTCGCATCAGATCTTGAGCATCTGCTAACAGGACTCGGGCGCGTGCAACGACTTGTTCCCCTAAAGGTGTTAAACGCACGTTTTGACGATCTCGTTCAACCAGTACGCCACCAAGCAAGCGTTCTAATTCCATGATGCCGCCAGACAGTGTCGATTGAGTGACAAACGAGCGGCGTGCTGCTTCAGTGAAGTGCAATGTTTCCGACAGTGTTACTAAATATGACAGCTGTCTTAGGGAGGGTAATGCAGCCATAATGTCCTAATGCTTATGATCTAAAGTGATTCGCAATTAAATGACTAAGCTGAGGAATAAAATGGGGCGGAATATCGTGTCCCATTCCATCAATTAATTCAAACTTAGCGCCTTTAATTGCTTTTGCAACAGCCTTACCATGACTAGGAGGTAACAACCGATCTTTCGAGCCGTGTACCACAAGGGTGGGCTGAGTAATCTGTTTGTCTAGTTGTAGTAAGGACCCCGTACATAATATTGCTAAAAACTGTTGAAGTACACCCGCAGGGTGATAACTTCGTAGATACAGTTTACGCGCAGTCTGTATTGCTTCGACCTGATTCACATATCCCGGTGATCCAATAATTTCGAATAATCTCAGACTATGATTAATAATACCATCTTCATCGGTGCTTTTGGGCTTACCAATTAGACTAAATAGTTGTTTTGGAAATGGAGGCGGTAACAGAGGCTGATTATTGCTGGTAAACATCAGGACCAACTTTTCAACTTTCTCAGGATATTTGGCAGATAAAATCTGTGCAATCATGCCACCCATCGATGCGCCGACCACGTGCACCCGATCTAGATGCATGGCTTCGATGAGCAGGGCAACATCTTCAGCCATATCATATAAAGTATAAGGTGCACCTTGATTTTCAAGCCCGAGTGCAAAACGTCCCATGAGCTTAAGGGTGTTTAGCCGTTTGCCTTTATTGCGAATTTTAGAGGACAGACCAATATCTCGGTTGTCAAAGCGAATCACGTAAAAGCCCTGATCGATAAGGGATTTACAGAAAAAATCGGGCCAGAATAGCATCTGGGCGCCTAAGCCCATGATTAAGAGTAGGGGAGGATGAGCCGGATTACCACCCACCTCAACATGCAATTCCAAGTCGTTACTGAGTTTGACTTTGGTTTCATGCATAAAGGCGGTATACGGCGAAGCGCTAAACTGCAAAGCACGATTCATGTTTATTTCCGTAAAGAAAGGACATTCCCCTGAATGCCCTGATAATAAAAATCTAAGCCTGTGCAGGCATTAAGTCAGGTACCAATTTGGTTAAGCTTAGGCGTTGTTTACCAGCAGTTGCTCCAAGCAGAACAAAACCACGTAACGTTTCTGAGCTATCCACCGCTTTAGCGAGCATACCGTCTTCAAAGGTTTCAGTTTCCCAATTCACGTCTACGTCGACTGGCGCAGGTAAAACGGTTAACGGTGCAGCTGGTGTTTTCACCGCCACAGGCATGGCTGGATAATGCACTTGCGTGGTCTCGCCGTTGAGGGTTTTGGCCAGTGCGCGTGCTTGTTGCATAATCGGCATGACATAAGGCAAGAGCGTCCCATTGACCTCAGCACAGTCTCCAATGGCATAAATATCAGTCTGATTGGTCTCAAGCAGACTGTTGGTCAAGATGCCACGGCTAGTGGTCACTCCAGCCTGTTTGGCTAAATCGATATTGGGCTGTAAACCAATTGCGGAAAGTACAACGTCGGCAAGCAACGTTTGTCCATTAGCGAGAGTTACCACATAGTCTTGATTGTCATTCGTTTTTGAAACTTTCTCGACGGTGGTCGAAAGAACAAACTGAATACCGCTCGCTTCAAGCTTACTCTGAAATGCTTCAGCTACATGTGCAGGTAACAAACGGCCCAATGGACGTGCAGAAAGATCAATCACGGTAACGTGATGACCGGTATGCTGTAAGTCATTGGCAAACTCACAGCCAATGAGTCCTGCACCTAAAATGACCACACGTTTATCATCACGCTCTGCAAGGCGTTCTCGAAAAGCTCGGTAATCAATCAATGAATTGACCACATGAATATCATCGCTTGCATCACCACCAATCGCCAGACGGATTGGATTGGCACCTACGGCTAAGATCAGTTTGGAATAGGGTTGTTGGCGTGTTTGTCCGTTGTATTCTAAAGTCAGTTCATGTTGATCTGGATCTATGGCTGTTACAACGGTATCGGACAAAATGTTCATCGAAAGCTGAGCACTCATTTTCGCTGCATCACCTAACGGAATTTGCTCAGGTGCCTTGTTACCTGCTAAGGCATTCGATAAGGTTGGTTTGGCGTAATTGACTGCATCATCCGCACTAATCATGACCAATGCCTGTTCAGGATTTAACTTGCGAAACTCACGAGCAAGGGTATAACCCGCCATGCCTGATCCAATGATGACGATAGGATGCATTCTCTTTCTCCAAAACTTAATAAAACAGATTCAATCAAAAAGACCATGTAAACGGACATGGTCTTTTAAAATAAATAATCAAACTTCGATCATTTCAAAATCGGCTTTTGAAACGCCGCAGTCTGGGCAGGTCCAGTCGTCAGGAATGTCATCCCACTTGGTTCCTGGTGCAATGCCGTCTTGTGGCCAGCCTTCAGCTTCGTCGTAAATCCACCCACAAACGATGCATTGATATTTTTTCATTTGATTCTCCAACCTGATAAGTTCGCGTCAGCTGCCTTTCAGTAAAACAATTCCATATGATCTAATCATGACTTTGAATATAAACATCACCGGTGTTCATATTGGCTTAGATTCTTGCGCAGTTCGACATCTAAGTAAAGTGAATACACGAGTTTAATCTTTCATAGTAAAAGTAAAATGGCTGATCAGGACAAAACTGATGTTATTTGGGCAATTCCACCTTTTATCAGGCGGATTTGTTTGGTTTTTATTCGTTACGTTTGTCTATTTCTTTAGCGTAAAGGCTGGAAATACTCGTTTTTAATATGTTCAATGAGCGTGTTGAGTTTCGCTGGATGTTCTAAACGATGATGTCCGCCTTCAATGGCATCGACCAACATATAATCTTCGAGCAAATTTTTAATTTCATACATGTCGAGCGTTTCATCTCCAAGCTCTAAATAGGCAATTTTGGGGTTGTCGTTATCGAGTTCTTGTAGAGCCAGCGCTGGATAATCTTCACGAAAGCTCGGCGCAATGCTCGGATTGGCCACAATTGCAGGAAGCTTAAACTGCGAAGACAGTTTTAAGGCCCAGTAGCCGCCCAAATTATGTCCGACCAATACGTCAGGCTTGATGGTCAGTACGATGTTCTGATAAAAGTCCGCAACAGTTTCATAGTTCAGGTTACGGTAGTCAATCGTAATACAGAACTTATTGTCGCTTTGAATGGCATGGAATTTTGTCGATTCACGCGAAGAATCTAGGCCATGCATAAATAAAATTTTTAAACGCGGTAACATCATTATGATTATATAGACTCATGCTAACGAAAGAGATTTCAAGGCATTGGATCTATCCAGACCTGATCGAATAATCATTAGTTTACCGAGTGATGTTTCAAATTTATCTTAGCGTTTGGTCTAAGATTTACGCGATTTTTCAACAAAAATGTAAGCGAAAATAACTTTTTTCATATGCGGGCGTAAAGAAGACATACGAAATTGTAACGAGTTCTGTTAAGCTATACGACTTCATTTTTTTATCTTATCGAGGCAGAGATGACGCAACCAAACGTTCAATCGACTTCCGAACCTATTATTTCCGAAAACGATTTAATTGCACAGCGTCATGCCAAGTTAAAACAGATTCAAGACAATGCCAAGGCATCTGGCAAAAGTGTCTGGCCAAATACTTTCAAACGTGAGCACTATGCGGCTGACTTGCAAGAACAGTTTAAAGATTTAGACAAAGCGCAGATTGAAGGCGCCGAAAAGACCTACGTTAAAGTTGCGGGTCGTGTCATGCTTAATCGTGGCTCGTTCATGGTGATTCAAGACATGACGGGTCGTATCCAGCTTTATGTCGACCGCAAAGGCTTGCCGCAAGAAACCTTAGATACCATTAAGAGCAACCTTGATCTTGGCGATATTATTGCAGCTGAAGGTTATATTGGTCGTTCTGGTAAAGGTGATTTGTATGTTCACCTTGAAGGTTTTGAGCTATTGACCAAGTCACTTCGTCCGTTACCAGACAAATTTCACGGTCTGACCGATACCGAAGCGAAATATCGCAAGCGTTATCTCGACCTGATTGTCAATGAAGAAACGCGTAAGACCTTTGAAATCCGTGCCAAAGTGGTTGCAGGCATTCGTGCCTTCTTAACCAATGAGCGTTTTATGGAAGTCGAAACGCCAATGATGCATGTAATTCCGGGTGGCGCTTCAGCACAACCTTTTGTTACGCATCACAATGCACTCGATATGGAGCTTTATTTACGTATTGCACCAGAGCTGTATTTAAAGCGTTTGGTGGTGGGTGGATTCGAGCGTGTGTTTGAAATTAACCGTAACTTCCGTAATGAAGGAGTTTCGACGCGTCATAATCCTGAATTTACCATGATCGAGTTTTATCAGGCTTATGCAGACTATAAAGACCTGATGCAATTAACCGAAAACATGCTGGAAAAACTGGCGCTGGATATTTTGGGTAGCACCGATGTGCCGTATGGCGAAGAAGTGTTTAGCTTTAAAGGTCCATTTAAAAAGATTTCAATGTTTGATGCGATTTTGGAGCACAATCCACAATTTACAGCTGAAAATGTTGGGGATCGCGAGTTCTTGGCTCAGTTTGTAAAAGACGAGTTAAAAGAACAGGTGAAGCCAAGTTTTGGTTTAGGTAAATTGCAAACGATTGTGTTTGAAGAAACAGTGGAAACACAGTTGCGTCAGCCAACCTTTATTACCGAATATCCAGCTGAAACGTCGCCTTTGGCTCGTCGTAATGATGATAATCCGCATATTACAGACCGCTTCGAGTTCTTTATCGGGGGGCGTGAGCTGGCGAATGGTTTCTCTGAGTTAAACGATCCAATTGATCAGGCAGAGCGTTTCTTGGCACAAGTTGCAGAAAAAGACGCGGGTGATGATGAAGCGATGCATTACGATGCAGACTTTATTGAAGCACTTGAATATGGTTTACCGCCAACCGCAGGTCAGGGAATCGGTATTGACCGTTTGGTGATGTTGTTTGCCAATGCACCAAGTATCCGTGACGTCTTATTGTTCCCGCATATGCGCCGTAAAGATGCCTAAGCGTTTTTCTGCGTAGCAAAAAAAAGAGTTTCTTTGTAGAAACTCTTTTTTTTCAACTTATTTTTTTATGGCTTGCATATAGCGTTCATTCACTTTGTTCCAGTTCACCACAGACCAAAACGCTTTAATATAGTCGGCACGTCGGTTTTGGTATTTCAAGTAATAGGCATGTTCCCATACGTCAAGTCCCAACAAAGGTTGACCCTTGGTTTCGGCCAGATCCATCAATGGATTGTCCTGATTTGGTGTCGATGTAATCGCCAGCTTTCCTTCTGGGGTCACAATCAGCCATGCCCAACCTGATCCAAAACGTCCGGTTGCAGCTTCATTGAATTTTTGTTTGAAGGCATCCATAGAGCCAAAATCTTGGGTGATCTGTTTGGTTAAAGCTGCACTAGGTTGTCCTGTTTTATTGGCAGGTGCAAGGCTCTCCCAAAAAAAGGTGTGGTTAAAATGTCCGCCACCATTATTACGTACCGCCGTATTGTATTTTGAAATCTGCTTTTGTAACTGAACCGGATCCATTTTATCCAGTTCTGGGTAGGTTTTGATTTGAGCATTTAAGTTGTCTACATACGCTTTATGGTGCTTGCCGTAATGTAGCTCCATGGTTTGCTGATCAATAGCAGGTTGTAGCGCATTGGTCGCATATGGCAAAGGTGCTTGTTTGAATTCTGCCCAAGCAGAAACACTCATGACTGAACCAGCAATAACTAAAAGTGTTGTTTTCAATGTATTTTTCATGAACGGTGAAATCCTTGAGTGATCTTGTTTTCACTTTGCATATTAGCGGGTTTGAAAAATGAAATGATTATTGGTTACATTTATACAGCAAAGATTTCAGCTAAAATTAAGCTTATGATCAATTTAAATCTGGCGCTGTATCTTTTGTGTGACGCTGCATAAATATTGTGTAGCTCGGGGTTTTATTTTTTAAACCAATCACCATGATCTCAAGCATAATTTTTGTTGTCATAACTTCTCGTTTAAAGCTGAAATATGTCTCATGCTGATATGCTTATCAATAAAATCGGGTAGGCAGCAGAATAGGGCTACGGCATAATAGGTTTTTTTAATCTGCATAGTGGTTTAAGCTCAAAATTGCATGTTGTATATGATGAATTTAGATATGTTTATGAAAAAACATGCAAAGCAAAAGCTTTTTACATCACTATAATGAATATCTATTCCCAGATCTAGCATAAAGCCAATCTGGTTGGTTCTGTTGATATTTATAAACTGGAGTTGTTATGGCACTCGTTCCTCCATATGGTGGCGCAAGTAGTGGCGAAAAACTACTATGCGACGTGATGAATAAATCGGACTGGAAAGGTGGTGCTCATGACTGAAGATAGATTAACCCATCTCAAGCAGCTTGAAGCTGAAAGTATTCATATTATTCGCGAAGTTGCTGCCGAATTTGAAAATCCGGTAATGCTTTACTCGATTGGTAAAGACTCTGCGGTAATGCTGCATCTGGCGCTCAAAGCTTTTTACCCTGCAAAATTACCGTTTCCGCTATTGCATGTCGATACTGGCTGGAAATTCAAAGACATGATCGCGTTTCGTGACAACATGGCCAAAACACATGGCTTTGATTTGATCGTGCATCAAAACAAGGAAGGCCGTGAAGCGGGAATCAATCCGTTCGATCAGGGCAGCTCGAAATATACCGATATCATGAAAACCCAAGCCTTAAAGCAAGCGCTGGACAAATATCAGTTCGATGCTGCTTTTGGTGGTGCGCGTCGCGACGAAGAAAAATCACGTGCTAAAGAGCGTGTCTATTCGTTCCGTGACAGCAAACATCGTTGGGATCCAAAAAATCAGCGTCCAGAACTATGGAACTTGTACAACGGTAAAGTGAACAAGGGCGAAAGTATTCGTGTGTTCCCGTTATCGAACTGGACTGAGCTAGACATCTGGCAATATATTTACCTCGAAAATATCGACATCGTGCCACTTTATTTCTCGGCAGTTCGTCCTGTGGTTGAACGCAGTGGCACACTGATTATGGTAGACGATGAACGTATGCGTCTGAAAGAAGGTGAAGTTCCGCAAATGAAATCAGTGCGTTTCCGTACGCTGGGTTGTTACCCGCTTACAGGCGCGGTTGAGTCTGAGGCAGACACATTGCCTGAGATTATCCAAGAGATGCTTTTGGCCACCAGTTCGGAGCGTCAGGGTCGTATGATCGATCATGATGAAGCCGGCTCGATGGAAAAGAAAAAGCAGGAAGGTTATTTCTAAGCGTTGCTAAGCAACTAGATTTCAGAATGTGTGGAGTTTGAGCAATGTCTCATCAATCAGATCTTATTAGCCAAGATATTCTGGCTTATTTAAAGCAACACGAACAAAAAGATTTATTGCGTTTTTTAACCTGCGGTAACGTCGATGATGGTAAAAGTACCCTCATTGGCCGTTTGCTTTACGATTCAAAATTGATCTATGAAGATCAATTACAAGCAGTAACCCGCGACAGTAAGAAAGTGGGAACCACCGGTGATGCGCCAGATTTGGCTTTGCTTGTAGATGGTTTGCAGGCCGAGCGTGAGCAGGGAATTACCATTGATGTCGCGTACCGTTATTTCTCGACAGAAAAACGTAAGTTCATCATTGCAGATACCCCAGGGCACGAGCAATATACACGTAACATGGCAACAGGTGCATCGACAGCCGATCTTGCGATTATCTTGATTGATGCGCGTTATGGTGTACAAACCCAGACACGTCGTCATAGTTTTATTGCAAGCCTTTTGGGGATTCGCAATATTATTGTGGCTATCAATAAAATGGATTTGGTTGAGTTTTCTGAAGCACGCTTCAATGAAATTCAGGTGGAATACGATGCTTTCGTCAATCAGCTTGGCAATCGTCGTCCTGAAAATATCCAGTTTGTTCCGATCTCGGCATTAAACGGCGATAATGTGGTTAACCCATCGGCCAGCACACCGTGGTACAACGGCCAAACCTTGATGAGCATTCTTGAATCGGTCGAAATCAAGCGTGAGTCGAACAAGCACGAGTTCCGTTTCCCAGTGCAATATGTGAACCGTCCAAACCTCGATTTCCGTGGCTTTGCTGGTACTATCGCGTTAGGCGAAATTAATGTAGGCGATGAAATTGTTGCTTTGCCATCGGGTAAAAAATCCAGTGTCAAAGAAATTGTGACCTTTGATGGTAACCTCGACAGAGCTTTTGCTGGTCAGGCGGTCACATTAACACTCAACGATGAAATCGATATTTCACGTGGTAATGTGTTGGTTCGCGCAGGCGAACAGCCACTTATTTCACGTAGCGTGCGCGCGTCACTGGTATGGATGAATGAACATCCACTGGTGAAAGGTAAGTTATACAATGTAAAAATTGGTACGCAAACCGTTCCTGCAAAAGTCACCGCGATTAATTATCGTGTGAATGTGAATACTCTTGAGCACTCTCAGGTCGATGAGCTTGAACTGAACGGGATTGCCGATGTAACAGTCGAGTTCGATGCGGCTGTAGTGTTTGATCGTTACCAAGACTCGCGTTATACCGGTTCGTTTATTTTTATCGACCGATTAAGTAACGTCACCGTAGGTGCGGGTATGGTCGAAGCAGCGGTCGAGTGGACTGCACACAGTACACCAGTGACTGCCGAAGACCGAGCTGCGCGTTTAGGGCAAAAGCCTGCTGTGATCGGCATTGATGCTTCTGTACTTTCGCAATCTCAGGCGCTTGAAAGCTTGCTGATTCAACAAGGTGTGGTGGCAATTGCCAAGCCTGATTTAACGGCTGAGCAGATTGGCTTGTTACGTGAAACGGGTGTTATTGTATTGACAAATGTCAGTGACGCCATCGACACTGATGTTAGTGCAACCTCACTTGATGAAGTCGTTGACCAAGTGGTTGAGCGAGTTCGTTTGTAATTTAAAACGCATAAAAAAAACCTCCTGATCAGGAGGTTTTTTTATGGAGCCAGATCAAATTAAACCAGACTCACCAGTGGAAATACACCAAATACCAAAGCACTACCTAAAAGTACACAGCAAGTCACAAATGCCCATTTCAAAGTGAATTTCTGATGATCTGCAAACTCAACTGCAGCCAGACCACAAAGAAGATAGGTAGACGGAACCAGCGGAGAAAGTAAGTGGATTGGTTGTCCAACAATTGATGCACGTGCAATTTCAACTGGCGTAATGCCGTAGTGGCCTGCAGCCTCTGCCAAAATTGGAAGAACACCAAAATAGAAGGCATCGTTAGACATAAAGAAGGTTAATGGCATACTGAGTACGGCTGTAATCGGTGCCATATAAGGCCCCATGCTGTCTGGAATAATAGCAACGAAGCCTTTAGACATTGCTTCAACCATGCCTGTACCAGTTAAAATACCGGTAAAAACACCTGCTGCAAAAATTACCCCGACAACCGCCAATACGCTATCTGCGTGCATCGCGATACGTTTTTTCTGCATTTGAAGATCAGGATAGTTGACCACAAGCGCAATACAGAAACCAAGCATGAACAGAATAGCCATAGGTAAAATGCCTTTGACCAATGCTGCCATTAAAACTATCGTTAAAATTCCGTTAAACCAGCGAAGATGTGGACGCTGTGCTTCTGGGTCTTTTGAAATGGTCAGATTGTCTGCGTGACTGATATCACCCATTTCAATTACACCCAAACGTTTACGTTCATATTTGCCATACATATAGGCCAATGCAAATAACCATGCTGCTGCTATGACCATCGATGGGATCATTGGAATAAAGACAGCACTTGCATCGACTTGCAAGGCACTGGCAGCACGTGCTGTTGGGCCGCCCCATGGTGTAAGATTCATCACACCACTACAAAGCAGCATTAAGCACGTCATTACCAGTGGATTCATGCCAATACGTTTATAAAGAGGCATCATGGCCGCAACACAAATCATATAGGTGGTCGATCCATCACCATCTAGAGAAACGGTCAAGGTCAGAAAAACAGTACCAAGCGTGATTTTAAGCGGATCGCCCTTTACTTTTTTGAGAATCCACTTGATTGAAGGGTCAAACAAACCTGAATCGATCATCAATGCAAAATACATGATGGCAAAAAGTAACATCACACCAGTGGGTGCGAGTTTCTTGATACCATCTAGCATGGTTTCGCCTAATTTGGTAATTTCAATGTGGCTTAAACTATCAAAATGAAAGCCCAGCCCCCAACCGATGAGTGCGAACAAAACAGGAATGAGAATAAGTGCAACCATTGCACTGAGGCGTTTTGTCATGATCAAGTACATAAAACACATGATCATGCTGATACCTAAAAAAGTAAGCATGTGCGCAATCCTTAGCCCAAAAAATAATACTTATATAATTGTTCAAAATTTTAGAACCTGCGTATATTCATTAATTTTTCTTAAAAGTACAATTGCAGAATGTGTCTATGCGACTAAAGTCTTAAAAAAAATATAAGTCTGTAATTTTTAAAATTATTTTTGCACTCAACTGGTGCGGTTTTATATCTGAATCTGTGTAAAAGGATCAAAAACATTGATTATTTCGAATGATTCTGCTTATCCATCTTATTTCATTTTTTGAACAAAAACATTGCAACTTCTCGCGTGTACACTGATATAGATTAAAATCATTAAGAGAAATCACTTGAGAGCTTAAAAGATATATTCTGACCAAAGATAAATATAAAAATTTCAAAACGATACACTACGCCGCATAATCTATTGATGAATTTTTCATATTTCAACGTGAAATATGACGTTGAAAAGCGCGTTGAATATACAAAGTGGCGTAATAAACACTGTGCTTTTCCTTTCGTTTTATTCTGTTTTAGAGTGACTTTTATGAGACAATATATCTTTCATTTTTCCCAAGGACTCCCATGACAGAACAGTCTCATGAATCTTTAAGCGATATCGAAATTTTAGATATTTTACAGTCGATGAAAAAAGACGAGCTAGATATCGAAGCGAAAGAGATTATTCGTAACGGGGGCAAGGCAGGGCGACAAGAGGCACACAAACAGGCAATTGTGGCTTTAAATCAAAACTTTGAAGAAAAATTTGTAGAAGCTGTAACGTTAGCACTGGGCCTAAATTCTACACAAGCAAAAAAAATTCGGTATAAAAAAGATCGTATTCGTATTTTAAAAGCACGTGGCATCGATTATATGGCCGTAGATGGTGCACAAACAGCACAAGTCTTGGCGCAAATTGCTCAAGCAATTACGCGTGAAGACAGTATTGTGACCAAAGATTTACACGATATTTTCCCATTTTGGAAACAAGGCTGGCCAATGGTTCAGTTTGATAATGCATATAAAATTTTGGCTGAAGATATTCAGATTCATTACCAGGCACTGATCGATGCATTAATTGCTTAATTGCTTAATTGCTACATCTAGAGAAATGTGTCTACTTTATTAAACATTCAGGTACATTCATCTAGATTACGAGCGATCGCTTTGAATTATAAAAAATGCCTCACTTAAGAGGCATTTTTGATTTCTTAGCAACCAGATTAGTGATCGAGTAAAATATGCTCTTCTGGTTTTTCAAGAATGCGCGTGACCAGCAACTGGTCAATTTTATAGTGATCCACATCGACCACCTCAAATTTGAATCCTGAAAATTCAACTGTATCGGCAGGGCGAGGGATTTTGCGTAATTGATACATCATAAAACCTGCCAGTGTTTCATAGTTTTCTTCGTCAGGCATTTCATCGATCTCAAGCGCATGTTTAAGATCTTCAATTGGTGTACCACCGTCTATAAGCCAAGAATTATTATCGCGCTTAATAATTTGTAGCTCTTCATCCATTGGAGTGACCCAATCACCCATCACAGTAATCATGATATCACTGAGGGTAATGACACCAACAACCCAAGCGTATTCATTGATAACGACCGCAAATTTTTCCTTGGTCGATCGGAATCGATCAAGTACCTCAGAAAGGGTGAGTGTATCGGGAATGGTTAAAACGGTTCGGATGGTATTTTCTTTGAGTTGAATCAAAGATTGATTTTTCAAAATCCGCACCAAAATATCTTTGGCATCTACATAACCAATCACCTGATCGATATGTGCATTACACACCAAAAACTTCGAATACGGATACTCAGCCAGTTTTTGACGAATGCTTTCATCGGTCTCATCGAGTGTAAAATACACAATGTTTTCACGTGTGGTCATGCTCGAAGGAACCGTTCGTTCTTCTAGCTCAAAAACATTCTCAATAAAATGATGCTCTTGTTTTTGTAATACACCAGCCTGCGCACCAGCTTCCATGACTGCTGAAATGTCATCGAAGGTAATGTTGTCATCACGAATGGTATTGACCTTAAATAAACGAAACAACATATTCGCGATCGCATTAATCAGCCACGCCAAGGGCTTGCAGACTTTAATAAAGATCTGAATAGGTTCAATGACACTAACCGCGATTTTTTCAGGTGCAATCATGGCCAAGCGCTTTGGCATGAGGTCGGCAAATAAAATAAATAACGAGGTAACAAAGGTAAACGATAAGCTAAAGCCAATGGTTTCGGTCCAAGGGCCGTCGTAGACGCGATCAATCAGTTCAACAAAAAATGGCCGAAATGCGGCCTCACCTAAAATACCCCCGAGTATCGCAACAGCATTTAAGCCTATTTGCGATGCGGCAAAGAAATCTGCAGATTGCGCCTGCAAATCCAACACCTTTTGGGCGCGTTCATCACCAGATTCGGCCAGGATTTTCAGCTTGACTTTGCGCGCGCCCGCTAGCGCAATTTCAGTGAGTGATAAAAAACCAGCCGCAACAATCAGCATCATGATGATGATGGCATTTTGAAAGAGACTCACAGTTCACCTGTTGTATTGGTTATTTTGCGAAAACTTAGATAAAAAATAGTGAGGTAGTCAGACTACCTCTGTTTTAAATTAGTATAAGCGTGAAAAAAGAAGAATTTAAGAAAAATTTCAATTAGTAATGAGAAAACTGTGAGTTATTGGTGATAAATTCACGATTTTCTTCTTCGATCATTTGTCGAGCAACAAAAAGAATCAGTTGGCGTAACCAGCGGTGTGCAGGATGATGATGTAATAACGGACACCATGCCATTTTTAATTCAAACTCTGGAATATAAAACGGTGGATCTTTTATCACAAGACGCGGATTTTGTGCTTGCAAACGCGCCATTCGTGTTGGAAGGGTCGCAATCAGATCCACATTTTGCGCCAATAATGCAG
Source organism: Acinetobacter sp. 243_ASPC (assembly GCF_001054715.1). Classification (NCBI taxonomy): domain Bacteria; kingdom Pseudomonadati; phylum Pseudomonadota; class Gammaproteobacteria; order Moraxellales; family Moraxellaceae; genus Acinetobacter; species Acinetobacter sp. 243_ASPC. Next base: position 51,987 of record NZ_JVOR01000037.1, read on the forward strand.
GCATCTGATAATGACGGGTAAACACTGAAATTTTACGTTTTTGTCCAATCCGTTCAAGTGCCTGATCAATCCAGCCTAAGCCCGCTTGCTTGTCTGGGTTGACACCAAATCCCACGCCCATACCGGTTTTCGATACCCAGATATGTTGCGCATCGAGATAGCTTTTTAGATTTAAGTGCTGAACAGCAGGGTGCTTGTCATTTAATAAGCAGCTAAAACTGTCACGCCAAACCAGAACCTGATGAAAACTTTGTGGAATTTCATTGAAACGGTTAATCGCAAGATCGACTTTACCTTGCTCCATGTCACGATATGAAACGTCACTTGGTGTGAGAAAGTCTAACACCACATTCGGTGCTTCTGAACGTAATGCTTTGACCAAGCGCGGGATGAGCGTTGCTTCGGCGTAGTCAGAGGTCATGACACGAAACACGCGACTGCTTGTATAAGGGCGAAACTCTGTTCTCGGTTCCAGAATCATCGACAAATCAGATAAGGCATCGCGAATACGTGGCTGAAGTTCGAGCGCGCGCTCGGTGGGTGTCATACCTTCAGATGAACGAATTAACAACGGATCATTAAATAAATTGCGTAAACGGCGTAGAATATTACTCATGGCAGGTTGGGTAACACCCAATTGTTCAGCTGCACGAGTAACGTTCTTTTCGCGAAGTAGTACATCAAGATAAATTAATAGATTGAGGTCAACTCGCTCTAGATTCATAAAAAAAATACCGAGAATAAAAAAAGAAAATTATATTTGATTATGCCACAGTTCATTTGATTTGTGTCAACGTAAACACAAAAAAGACCATATCGAATAAAAGCAGAAATTTCGAGTCATCAATAAAAACATGAACCATCGCGGTACAGATTCAATGACAAGTACATAATGATGATGAGTAAAATACAAAAATTGATCAGTTGCATCTACTACGTGCAGCAATTATATCTGATAAAAAATGCAATCGCACTGGCAATTTTGATCGATAATTTGGTTTTTATTTGATCTAAAATAGCGGAGTCGACTTAAGTCTAATATCAAAATTAACACGATAGCGTCATTTTAAATCAGCTTAATGATTATTTTTATTTATTAAATAACAAAAGCTTAGCGTGTGGTATTTTAATTATATTACGACTTTTATCTATGTATTTTTTAAATAAATACCGAAAATTAGCTTAGAATATTGGATTAATTTTTTTGCAACTACTAAGCTGTATTCATAGCGAAGAACAGTACAAAATCTAGTCAAATAATTTAATCTGATTTTGAACTGGAACTTCGATCAACCCAAAATGATTATAGGGCAATATCATGACTACATATCAATCAGCTTTAGAGCACGTTCGTACCGTTAAGGACAAATTAGGTGGCACGTGGAATGCAATCCGTGCAGAAGATGCAGCTCGTATGATTGTTCAAAACCGTTTCCGTACAGGTTTAGACATTGCCAAGTATACAGCGTCCATCATGCGTCAAGACATGGCTGAATACGATGCGGACACTAGCAAATATACTCAGTCTTTGGGTTGCTGGCATGGTTTTATTGCACAACAAAAAATGATTGCCAACAAAAAATATTTTGGCACGACATCTAAGCGTTATATTTATCTATCAGGCTGGATGGTTGCTGCACTTCGTTCTGAATTTGGTCCACTTCCTGACCAATCTATGCATGAAAAAACCTCTGTTCCTGCATTGATCGAAGAAATCTATACCTTCTTGCGTCAAGCAGATGCTAAAGAACTGAACGATTTGTTCCGTGCATTACAAAAAGCTGAAGCAGCAGGTGATACAGCCAAAGCCAAAGAAATTGAAGCGCAAATTGACAACTTCGAAACGCACGTTGTGCCAATCATTGCCGACATTGATGCTGGCTTCGGTAATGAAGAAGCAACTTACCTTTTGACTAAAAAAATGATCGAAGCGGGTGCATGTGCGATCCAAATCGAAAACCAAGTTTCTGACGCAAAACAGTGTGGTCACCAAGCAGGTAAAGTAACTGTTCCACATGAAGATTTCCTTGCAAAAATCAATGCAGTACGTTTTGCATTTATTGAGCTTGGAATCGATGAGGGTGTGATTGTTGCGCGTACTGACTCTGAAGGCGCGGATTTGACTCAAAAAATTCCAGTGTCGAAAGAAAAAGGCGACTTGGCATCTCAATACATCAGCTACCTTGATACACAAGAAATCGATATTGCTGAAGCAAGTGATGATGAGATCCTAATCAAGCGTGATGGTAAGTTGCATCGTCCTAAACGTTTGGCATCTGGCTTGTATCAGTTCCGCGAAGGCACACAAATCGACCGCGTGGTACTTGACTGTGTCACCAGCTTGCAAAATGGTGCAGACATGCTGTGGATTGAAACACCAACACCAAACGTAGCTGAAATTGCACACATGGTGAATCGTGTGAAAGAAGTGGTTCCAAATGCAAAACTGGTCTATAACAATAGTCCATCATTCAACTGGACACTGAACTTCCGTCAGCAATCTTATGACCGTTGGGCTGCTGAAGGCAAAGACGTTTCTGCCTACGATCGTGCTAAGTTGATGAGCGCTGAATATGACAACACGGAATTGGCTGCGGATGCAGACGAAAAAATCCGTACCTTCCAAGCAGATGCTGCACGTGAAGCGGGTGTATTCCATCACTTGATTACACTACCGACTTACCACACTGCTGCATTGTCTACACATGAGTTGGCAAAAGGCTACTTTGGTGAAGAAGGTATGTTGGCTTATGTTGCGGGTGTTCAGCGTAAAGAAATCCGTGGCGGTATTGCATGTGTGAAACACCAAGCAATGGCAGGTTCTGACATCGGTGATGACCACAAAGAGATCTTCTCTGGTGAGCAAGCACTTAAAGCTGGTGATGCAAGCAAAAATACAATGAATCAGTTCTCTGCTCACTAATTGAGTAAAGAAAGAAAAAACCCTGCAATCGCAGGGTTTTTTGATGCAAATTTAACTTTTCTTTTTTAAAACATAATATTCAGCCAAACTACCGTCAATTTTGTTGCCTTCCAGATCAAGTGCTGTTGCCGTATTTTCACCAATAAAGAATTTACGCTGTTCAGACTTCTGATCTAATACAATCATCGATGGATTTTTTGAGTCAAATGTAAAGCTTCCTTTGGTTTCAAACGGTTTACCATCGCCTTTACCTAAATACGTTTCTTTAAGTACATAGGTTTTGTCGTCGTTTAACTGAAGCTCAGTTTGAATGCCTTCGCAGTCGGCACACGGCAATTTACCTTGATAATCACCCGACCAATCCAGTGAATTTTCAGCAGTATGCGTCATATCATGGGCTTGATGCTGGTCGTGTTTAACCTCAGATGCGGCTTGACTATGCTGTTCAGCGGTAGCAGCATCTGTTTTATTTTCAGATTTTGAACAAGCGGCTAAAACCAAACTGGTCAATGCAAGCGCCAATAACGATTTTTTCATGTTTTACCCAATCATTATTTATTTAATGGATGCCCAGCCTATAAAAAAAATCAAGCCAGTTAAATAATTGAAATGTAAGATTAGGTAGAACATTCCCTCATAAGTATCAGTTTATTTCAACTCAGGATTAATACCACCCAATGCCTGACAGGCTGCTTTATAACGTTGTAATTGTTGTTGTACGGCTTCATCGAGTGGCATTTTAAATGTTGCATCGCCCGATTTAAATTGTTCAACATAGCTTGTGGCCTTGGCTTTACTGGTTGCTAGAGATTGCTGATGAAAGCTGTTGATCGAACTGTGCGGAATTTCGGTGGTTTCGAGATTTTTACACTCGAAATTTTGCAGCAATTTTTCAGCACGTTTCACTTCATTTGAGCTTCCGATTACACAACCAGAGAGTGCGGCACAACTTATTAATATTGTCAGGGTTTTCATTATCAGAACAATTAGGTTAGGGTGGTCGTTAAGCCCGCTATTCTATCGGTATTGTGGCGCTAAAACCTTGTCATTATTTGTGAAAATTGACTAAATTTTGGCTAATCAATATCACAAAATCATCTCAATCACTTGATTGAAAAAAATAACACAAGAAAAGTACCAAAAATTATGCTATTGAAATGTATGTAAAATAAACGTTTAAGCAAGACTTTCAAAAAATTGCCAATTCTTGGTGCAAAAATTGCTTAACTGATCAGACCAGTAGAACATGTCGCATAAAGGAACAGCATGAATCAGCCACAGGACTTTCACATCCAAAGATCCAAAGCTTTGTGGTATGCCCAACTCGAATTAGGCTTTCATGATGATGGTGAGCGCACCATTATGAAGCATAGAAAGCATCACGGACCTGTTCGGGTGCAAAAAATGCTATGGCCTGAAAAAACGGGTGTATGTCATGCAATATTGGTGCATCCACCGGCAGGTATTGCGGGGGGAGATCATTTAACTTTTCAGATATATACAGAAGAAGGCGCACATGCAGTTGTGACGACTCCAGGAGCTGGAAAATGGTATCGCACCAATGGTAAACCAGCTGCGCAACATATTTATTTAAATGCACGAGGACGTTCGATTTTAGAATGGCTTCCTCAGGAAGCCATGCTCTACGATGGTGCAAATGCGCAGTCGGAAACCACCATTCATCTTGATCAAGCCGCCAGTTTTATTGGGTGGGATATGCTGGTTCTTGGGCGTCAGGCTCGCGCGGAGACATTTTCTGACGGTGCTTATCGCAATATATTTACGTTATATCGTGATCAGAAACTACTGGTTGCCGACACACTGCGCTTTACAGGAAATGATCGCTGGTTACGATCATGTTTAGGCATGAACGGACACGCCGTAATGGCCAGTATGTGGGCGGTTGCACCTGAAACACATCGCGCTAAAGTCGATCTTGAGCAGCATGTTGAGCTTATTCGAGAATTGATCATGCGTATGGATGCACCAGTGACACTGACGCTACTCGATGATGTGCTCTGTGCCCGTTATTTAGGTGATGATGTTCGGCAATGTCATGATGCATTTGCTGCCATACGCGCTCGATTGCGTCGTTACTGGCTCAATCTAGATGAAGAATTTCCGCGAATTTGGCGCACTTAATTGTAGGCGAGTAGTGAGTTTGTTAATCAAAAGATAAATAAACAAAGCTTCAATGCCACATGTGTGCACATATTTTGCTTTAAAGACACTTAATGAAACTAGGTATATCGAAATGGAACTGAATCCAACCGAAAAAGACAAGATGTTGATTTTTACTGCAGGTTTGATCGCTGAGCGTCGTAAGGCACGTGGTTTAAAGTTAAATTATCCTGAAGCAGTCGCATTTATTTCGGCAGCACTGTTAGAAGGTGCGCGTGATGGAATGAGCGTTGCAGAATTGATGCATTACGGCACTACCTTACTCAGTAAAAATGATGTGATGGATGGCGTGGCCGAAATGATTGCTGAGGTACAGGTCGAGGCGACTTTTCCAGATGGTTCAAAACTTGTGACGGTTCATCAACCCATTGTTTAATCATTCAGAGGAGAACATCATGATTCCTGGAGAAGTGCTCACTCCCGATAGTATTATTGAACTCAATGTCGGCCGACTAACGCTCAAAATCAGTGTTGACAATACTGGCGACCGTCCTATTCAGGTCGGATCACATTTTCATTTTGCAGAAGCCAATGATGCACTTGAGTTTGATCGTGAACAAGCCAGAGGCTATCGTCTAAATATTGCCGCAGGAACCGCGGTTCGATTTGAACCGGGACAAAACCGAGAGATTGAATTGGTTGCACTGGCAGGCAAGCGAGAAGTATATGGATTTGCCGGTCGTGTGATGGGCGCACTGGACTCAGAATGAAAACAATGTGGAAGGCCTTTTAATATGAAAATGTCGCGTCGTGCATACGCTGAAATGTTTGGCCCAACGGTGGGAGATCGAGTCCGTTTAGCCGATACCGAACTATTTATTGAAGTAGAACAAGACCTCACCACTTATGGCGAAGAAGTCAAATTTGGTGGTGGTAAGGTGATTCGCGATGGCATGGGGCAATCGCAGTTACTTGCAGATCAAGTGGCAGATACCGTAATTACCAATGCATTGATTGTCGATTGGTGGGGCATTGTAAAAGCCGATATTGGTCTTAAAAATGGTCGTATCTGGAAAATTGGTAAAGCTGGAAATCCAGATATTCAGCCAGACATTACCATTCCACTCGGTGCAGCAACCGAGGTCATTGCAGGTGAAGGGCAAATTCTGACCGCAGGCGGAATTGACACTCATATTCACTGGATTTGTCCTCAGCAGGTAGAAACGGCCCTTATGTCTGGTGTAACTACTATGGTGGGTGGTGGTACTGGACCGGCAGCAGGAACGTCAGCCACGACAGTTACACCTGGCCCATGGCACATTGGTACCATGTTACAAGCCATTGACGATTTACCCATGAATATTGGTTTGCTGGGTAAAGGCAATATTAGTTTACCCGATCCGATTCGTGAACAGATTAAAGCGGGTGTGGTGGGGCTTAAACTCCACGAAGACTGGGGCTCGACGCCTGCTGCAATTGATAACTGCCTGAGTGTGGCCGATGAGTTTGATGTGCAGGTTGCTATTCATACCGATACACTCAATGAAGGCGGCTTTTTGGAAGAAACGCTCGGGGCATTTAAAAACCGAACCATTCATACCTATCATACCGAAGGTGCTGGCGGTGGGCATGCCCCCGATATTTTAAAAGCGATCGGGCAGGCCAACGTACTGCCATCTTCGACCAATCCAACACGCCCGTATACTATCAATACCATCGATGAGCATTTGGATATGCTGATGGTGTGTCATCATTTAGATCCTGCAATTGCAGAAGATGTGGCATTTGCTGAAAGTCGTATTCGCCGTGAGACCATTGCAGCAGAGGATATTTTACAAGATCTAGGTGCTATTTCGATGATGTCGTCAGATTCTCAGGCCATGGGCCGCGTGGGAGAAGTGATTATTCGGACATGGCAAACTGCACATAAAATGAAGGTACAACGCGGCGCACTTGAAGGAGACAATGAGTTTCATGATAACAACCGAATTAAGCGTTACATCGCCAAATACACCATCAATCCTGCTATTACACATGGTTTAAGCCATGAAGTGGGGTCGGTAGAAGAAGGAAAGTTGGCCGATTTAGTGCTTTGGAAGCCTGCATTTTTTGGGGTTAAACCCTCGATGATTATCAAAGGCGGGATGATTGCCGCAGCACCGATGGGCGATATCAATGCTTCAATTCCAACGCCACAGCCTGTGCATTATCGTCCGATGTTTGGTTCTTATCCACGTGCTGTACATAACACGTGTATCACCTTTTTGCCGCAAGTGGCAATTGATGAAGGCGTTGATCAGAAGCTGCAACTTAAAAAGTTGATCAGCCCGTGTAAAAACACGCGCAACATTACCAAACATGACATGAAACATAATACTTACTGCCCCGTGATGGATGTGCATCCTGAAACATACGAAGTGCGCGCCGATGGGGAACTGTTGACCTGTGAGCCAGCCGATGTGCTGCCAATGGCTCAACGTTATTTCTTGTTTTAAGGATAATATGACGTGATTTATTTGATTCGGCATGCACAAAGTAAAGCGAATGTAAATTTGAGATGTACATCTCATGCCAATATTGAATTGACCGAACAGGGCAAATTACAATCTGAGCAACTTGCAATTAAACTTCCGCATGCCGATCGAATTTTTATTTCATCCTTTACGCGCACGTTGCAAACTGCAAAGCCTCTTGCAGTAAGAGATCAGTTAAATCCAGAAGTTTTCGATATTCATGAGTTTTCATATTTGTCTGACTTTAAATGTCAAAATACAACACTTGAGGAACGTAAGCCATTTGTAGATGCTTACTGGACGTTAGCTGATCCATATTACAAAGATGCAGAAGATGCAGAGTCTTTTGCTGAGTTTTATCAGCGAGTTGAAAATTTTTCTGGGCTATTGAATGATCTAAAATATCTTTATCAAGTTAAAAACCTAATGATATTTAGTCATGGACAATTTCTTACTTTATTGAAATTGATCGCATTCGAACACCAAGAATTATCTAAAAATCTTATGAATGAGTTTCGTAAGCGTACAATTGATAATCCAATCCAGAACACAGATTTTTTTATTTACGCATAGGGTTTTATCTTATGAAAATTTATACCCAACGTCTGGATGAAATTTCATCAGACCAAACGTTTGAAACGGTCGAACTGAACTTTGATACCCGTCAAAAATCGCGTTTTCGTGCAACCTTAAAAGACGGTACCGATATCGGTGCCGACTTGCCGCGCACGGGTATTTTACGCAGTGGCTCATTTATTGCGACCCATGACGGCGATATTCTGCGTGTAGATGCCAAACCAGAACGTTTAATGCAGGTCACGGCCAAAACGGATTTTGAATTGCTCAAAGCGGCTTATCATTTAGGGAATCGTCATGTTCCATTAATGCTTACGCCGTATGCGCTTTATTTTGAACCAGATCACGTACTGGCAGAAATGGTTGAAGGTTTGGGATTGGTTGTTAAAGAAGTTGAACATATGTTTGAACCTGAAAGTGGTGCTTATGCACAGCATGCACACGATCATCGTTTAAGCCCAATCAAGTCATTGCATCATGTCCATTAATGCTGCTCAACTGCTCAAGCTACTGACACTGTCTTCCACGGCATTGCCTGTAGGGGCTTACTGCTACTCACAAGGTGTAGAAAGCGCCATTCAGGTGGGGCTTGTGCATGATGAAGAGAGCAGCAGTGCTTATTTTGAAGAAGTACTTGAGATGTTGCTGGTGCGCTTTGAGCTGCCATTGCTCAAACGGCTGATGCTACATTTTAATGATGACGAGCAGTTTTTAAAGTGGGCGCATCTCTATAGAGCGAGCCGTGAAAGTAAAGAGCTCTTGGCAGAATCCCAACAATTGGCATTTTCTTTGAACGCTTGGATTAAGGCCGTACTCAAGATGCCTGTAGAGGTAAAAAAGCAGTTTGGTTTTGTACCTGTATATGCCCAGTTGTGTGGACGCCTTGAACTTAATCCGGCAGAGGTTTTAACAGCATATACCTTTAGCGTGCTTGAAAATCAGGTTTTGGCCGCAGTGAAAACGGTTCCACTTGGGCAAATGAGCGGCCAGCGAATTTTATGGCATTTACATGAAAAAGTGCCGCAAGCTGTCGAGCAGGCGTTGTTACTGCAAGACGACCAAATCAGTAGTGCATTGCCTCAGTATGCAATGCTAAGCATGCAACATGAAACCCAATATTCGAGACTATTTCGATCTTAACCCTTGATTTGGCAAAGTAATAAAATTGAACTGCCAAATCAAAATGTGACATTTTAAAGGAAATAAACATGACAGAACGTAGCCCATTACGCGTTGGCATTGGTGGTCCGGTTGGATCGGGTAAAACAGCATTGACCCTTAATCTGTGCCGTGCCTTACGTGAAAAATACAATATGGCTGTCGTTACCAATGATATTTACACTAAAGAAGATTCAAACTTTCTGACCCGAAACGAAGCCATGACACCAGACCGAATTGTGGGGGTTGAAACGGGTGGATGCCCGCACACCGCTATTCGTGAAGATGCATCCATCAACTTGGCTGCAATTGATGATCTTTGTGAAAAATTTGACGGTCTGGAACTCATCATTATTGAAAGTGGTGGAGACAACTTGGCCGCAACGTTTAGTCCAGAACTTTCAGATCTGACACTCTATGTGATTGATGTTGCCGGTGGAGAAAAGATTCCACGCAAAGGTGGCCCTGGTATTACTAAATCTGATTTATTAATTATTAATAAAACGGATCTGGCGCCAATGGTTGGAGCGAATTTAGACATTATGGAACAAGATGCCAAGCGGATGCGCGGCGATAAACCGTTTTTATTTTCGAACATGAAAACAGAAGATGGTTTAGCACAAATTATTGAATTTATTGAAAAGCAAGGGCTTTTTAAGGCTTAAGGAGGCGCCATGCGCTCAATCACAAAACAACTGCTCATCATCTTGATATCGGCTTTGCCTGTTGCAGCGATGGCACACCCCGGACATGCTTCACAAGCAGGTTTCTGGACAGGATTTATTCACCCTTTCACTGGACTGGATCATTTAACCATGGCAATCGGCTTTGGCGTATTGCTTTGGACAGTTGCAAAACAATGGAAAGTTTTAGGTATTGTGGGGTTGAGTTTAAGCCTCGTTTTTGGTTTTGTTTTGGGCGCAAACGGTATTATCGCTGAAGCGATTGCTGAATATGGCATTGTGACATCTTTAATCGTACTGGCTGTTGCACTGTGGAGTAAGTCTTATCGTATATTGCCATTTGTTGCATTGCTAATGGCGAGCTTTCACGGTGCTGCGCATGGCGTTGAGCTTGCACCTCAAGGCCACGTCATTGCTTTGATCTCTGGTATGGTGCTCGGTATGGCAACGTTGTATACGATCGGCTTGGTGGTAGGTGAGTTGATCAATCGCCATGTACCGTACGGACGTAAAGTCTTGTCTGCTTTAGCCATGTTGGTCGCAATTATCGGTTTAGCCTAAGCGGTTTCATCTTATCAAAAGGTAGCGTATGCTACCTTTTTTACTATATCTTTTTAAAAAATGATGAGGTTGTCTGTTTTATTAAGACTGACTGTATTGTTGACATTAAGCTGTTATTCATCCTGGGGACAGGCTTATGATTTTTTCTCACAAGCAATGCCTGACAACACAGTGAATCTGGATGTAAATCTTGAAAATAAAGACTTGAATCAGGAGCAGAAGCACCTTGCCGAGCAACATGATCAAGAAGAAAACAATTATAAAGTGCTTAAAAATCTTTTCTATGCAAATGAGCGAATCAGTATTTATAACTATACGGTGTATAACATGGATGATTTGAAAAGTAAGATGATTGAGGGAGCTCCCGATGCGGTTGGTCTACACGATTTATCTATTTCGTTTGGTTATGGCATGAGTTATCGACTTAAAGATGATACAAAGCTAGGCTACGAGTACGTTTCTAATTTTCCCTATGATCGTGGGCAGTTGATCCGTTTTTTCTGGATTCGATCTTTTTAAGATTGGAGATATCTTTTTTTACCTAAGTAACATAAGACACATCAATTGATGATGAAGACACTATAATTTCTTCAACATTATTTAATGGCCTTAAATCAGACTAAACGCACTTATTAACAGTGAAGCAGTCGATGATGCTAAAAAGACTTCGTGTTTTCATTTTTGTTTTTTTAACTGTAACGAGTTTTATGTCGAGCTTATCTGTACAAGCACAAAGCTTTTCCGGATATCAAAATCAACTGTCGAATATGCACCAACCACGCTGGTCATTGCAACCAAGACAACAACTCGATGATGATGACGTCCGAGAGCGCCGTGAAGAGGAAATAGTGCGAGACGTGCGGCCGGTATGTTTAGATCGCCCTGACTAATCGAATGATTAAATCCATAGATCAAGAAGAGTTCACGATTAAACAATACCGCTTAAATACAAATAAGATTTTGACGCATTGTCGGGCGAATCATCGCTATAATTTTTTCTGATAAAGCCCTGCGCGCACTGTTCCGGCTTTGCTCGATTTAAGCAATTGCCATGTGTTGGGAAGTTGCAACTGAGTCAACTCCCGATCTGCTTCGACATAAATATAGGCATTTTCACGGGTCAGAGGATCAAGCAAAATAGCTAATTCTGTCCATAAATCTAGGCTGTAAGGCGGATCTAGAAAGATCACATCAAACTGTTGATTCAGTCTAGGTAAAACCTGCTGTGCGGTGGCAACTTTTAAGTCGCAATTTTTTGCCTCAAGTAACTGGATATTCTGCTTGAGAATTTTGGCCTGTAGCGTTTCTGGCTCGATCATCAGTACCGAAGCTGCTCCACGCGACAAAGCCTCAAAGCCCAGTGCGCCAGAACCCGTACAAACATCGAGCACGGCCGCATTTTGAATATCCCACATGAGCCAGTTAAATAATGTTTCACGAACACGATCTGGGGTGGGGCGTAAACCCTCGACACTGGCAAATGGAAGCTGTCGACGTTTCCACTGCCCACCAATAATACGTAACTGATTTTTCATTATTCTGAGATCTCTGCTGAGGCAGGTGCAGATACGGCACTGACCGAAGAGGCAGCAGTGTTTGGTTTCTGCTGTGGTTTATTGCGATTTGACACGGCATTTGGATCTGCTTCAAGTAAAGCACCGCTAGGAAGCTCGCCCGGCTTAATACCGGCTGTCATCAAGCCGCCACTCAGTTGATGATTGGCTGGTCGGATTGGATTTTTCTTGCGGGTCAGTAGCCAATAGTCAAATAATGGGCGCGAAAGCTGAGCTGCCGATCCACCATGTCGACCATTTTCCCACACCACAGCCACCGCAATTTCAGGGGTTTCAGCAGGTGCGAATCCAACAAATAGACCATGGTCGAGTTGGCGCTCAGACAAAATTGACTCGTTGTAGCGTTTGCCTTGCGCAATACTTTTAACCTGAGCTGTCCCTGTTTTGCCTGCAATTTGATACATTGGTGTACGAATACCGCGACCTGTACCACTTTGAATCACATCAATCATGGCATCGCGCATATTGACCCAGTCCTGTTCTGTGCCATTAAACTGGATTTTACCGTCCGGTGCATTGTGTACCTTAAAGGGTTTGGCGCCATGTGCAGAACGAAGTACATGCGGTGTCACATGGGCACCGTGGTTGGCCATAATTGATGTGGCCATTGCAAGCTGGAGTGGTGTTGCAGTAAATGCACCCTGACCAATACTCACAGAAATCGTTTCGCCTTTGAGCCATTTCGATTTACGCGTGCGCATTTTCCACTCTGGATTTGGGTACAGGCCTTCACTCTCACTCGGTAAATCAACCCCTGTTTTTTGACCAAAACCAAATTGACGCATCCAGGCATTCATTTTGTCGATTCCCATCTGATACGACAATACATAGAAATAGGTATCGCAGGAATCGATAATCGATTTATGCAAATTCACCATTCCATGACCGCCTTTTTTCCAGTCACGGAACTTATGAGAATCCCCTGGAAGATGGAAATAACCCGGATCATAGATACTGGTCGACCAGTCTACAGTGCCGTAATGAATGCCGCCCAATCCTTCCATTGGTTTAATGGTTGAACCCGGTGGATAGACCCCTTGTAAGGCACGGTTATACAGTGGCTGGTCGAGATTGTCTCGCAGGGCACTGTAGTCCACATGACTAATCCCTGTTACAAATAAATTTGGATTAAAGCTTGGGCTAGATACCAGCGCCAGAATTTCACCTGTACGCGGATCCATCGCCACGATTGCACCACGACGACCGACCAGTTGTTCGGCAGCCACCACTTGCAAGCCGTAATCGATTGAAAGGTAAAGGTCGTTACCTCGTACCGGTTCTTTACGCCCAAGATGACGCAAGATATTGCTGTGGGCATCGGCCTCGACTGACTCGTATCCCGGTGTTCCGTGTAACAAGTCTTCGTAGGTTTTTTCTACTCCGATCTTGCCAATCAGGTTGGTTCCAGCGTAGGTGTCTTTATTGAGCGTTTGAAGCTCTTTTTCATTGATGCGCCCCACGTAACCAATCACATGTGCAAACAGATCCCCGTGCGGATAATAGCGGGTCATCTGTGTCTCGATTTTTACACCCGGAAAGTTATATTTCTGTTCACTAAACTTGGCAATATCTGCTTCGGTCAGATTGAGTTTAATCGATACGCGCTCAGTTTTACGTGCTGTTTTAATTCGCGTTTTAAAACGATCAATATCTTCTTGTGTAAGGGTAAGAATAGGCGTGAGTCGTTCGAGTGTACCATCGATATCTTCAACATCTGCGCGGCTCATGGTTGCCGTAAAGACCGGATAATTATCGGCCAGTAACACGCCGTTTCGGTCGTAAATGTAACCCCGAGCAGGAGGAAGAGGTTGCAGTCGAATCCGGTTTTTGTCAGAGGCTGTAGAGAACTCATCAAAATGCACAATTTGCAAATAGGCATAACGGCTCATCAACACCAGTAAGCAGCAACACACCAAGCCAATTGCAAAAAAGATTCGCCCTCGATACAGACGCTTTTCTTGCTGGTTATCTTTTAACGGAAAGTGCTGCTTCATACCAATAGACTTTAACTTGAACGACACAAATAAATAGCCGTAAAGTTTACCCTATCACGCTTATAAAACAGAGATAAATTTTAAGTATTCAACCACAATCGAGATCAGTTTTTTGACATTTGCGCCATCAAAATTGTAAGGTGCTGTATATAAGAACGAAACTATTTCTGTTAAAGTCACAAAACAGTTAAAGGAATGCTCTAAATTGAAGATGTTTGGAGAAACACGGAGAAAATAATGAAAAAAATATATTCCTTTCTTGCTCTCTTAACCTTTAGTTCGGTGACATGTGCAAGTATTCAGGATTATTTGCCTGAAGCAAAGTTGCAAGGCAAAGATGTTAGTCCGTTCAATGTCGGCTTGGGAGTCACCCAGCAACTGGCACATGTGAATGGCGAATGGGTCAATCCTTATGGCATTACTTATTTAAAAGCAGGCGCCTATCTCAATGGCGATCATACCTTTGGCGGGCAAGTCGGCTTTCGTTATCCATATTATCTCACAGGCAAAAATCAAAATGGATACTACTTAGGTGTATATGCTGGTACGCTAGAAAGTCGCCGAGTCGACAATGATTACACCTCACGATTGGGTGGTGGCGTCGATTTGGCGTATGTTTGGTTAAATAAAGATCGAATCAGTACCTTTAGTGTTGGCATTGGTGCCGCAGAAGCGTTAAAAAATACAGATGGGTCTACCGTAGTTGATACCAAACCTCAATTACAGTTTGCTTATACGCTAAGTTTTGGTCTTTAAAGTGCCGAGATTTCTTCATCATAAATACACCCATCAAGTAATAAAGAAATACGAGAGTAATGGATGTTAGATTTCATCAGTGATTTGTGGCAAACCTTTTTAAATCGACCTGATCATTTGGCGGTGATGAGTATCATCCCGGTGACTGCATTTGTGACATGGGCACATGTGTGGATGGCTTTAAAGATGGTCTTTTATCCAATTAACTTCTGGGGATTTCATCTAGGTCCGTTACCCGTGGGCTGGCAAGGAATTGTGCCACGAAAAGCGGGTCGTATTTCTGGCATCATTACCGACAACACGCTTTCAAAATTGGGTTCGTTGCGTGAGTTTCTAGAGGCCATGGACCCAGAAGATATGGCCAGAATTATTGGTGAGCAAGTCGGCTTTGAACTTGAGCACCTGATTGATGAAGTCATGATTGACCGAAATGCCGTGCTTTGGGAAAACTTACCTTATTCGATTAAACGTAGAATTTATGCTCAAGCGCATAAGCAGTTACCCGGTGTACTCCGAGAATTGGTTACAGAGTTGACTTTAAATGTAGAGTCACTGGTGAATATGCGTGAAATGGTCGTCAGCCAAATGGAAGGCGATCGTCGTTTAATGGTGAGAATGTTTTTAAAAGTAGGTCAGAAGGAAATTAACTTTATCTGGCATATCAGTGCACTAATTGGAATGTTTTTTGGTGTGTTTCAAATGCTGGTCTGGTTTTTGGTGCCATGGCACTGGACAGTGCCTTTCTGGGCGGCTATCTGGGGCTTTCTCACCAACTGGATTGCAATCTGGATGGTGTTTAATCCAGTCGAGCCACACTATGTCCGTTATCCACAGTTTTTCCGCTTAACACAAGATCGTAAATTTCCGTGGGTGGTGCCTGTCGTGCCGCGGATGGGAACTTATAATGTTCAAGGCGCTTTTATGAAGCGTCAAGAAGAAGTATCGGATGTATTTGCAAGTGTCGTCACTGAAGATCTGATTACCTTGAAGTCGATCATGACTGAAATGATGTATGGCAGTAAAAAAGACAAGACCCGTCGTATAGTTAAACGCCATATCAATGAAATAATGGAAACTCCATTGGTAAGAACCTCACTTCAACTCTCCTTAGGGCCACGCGAATATGCTAAACTCAAGACAGACTTGATTGATCGCTCAATTGAAATTACGATGGTGCCTGTATGCGACCCTGCGTTCAATGCGAGCCGTGCACAAAAAATATTTCAGATGTTTAAAGACCGTATTCGTGAGTTAACTCCAAAAGAGTTTCAAAACCTTCTACGTCCGGCATTCCAAGAGGATGAGTGGATACTGATTGTGCTTGGTGGGGTCACCGGATTTTTTGCAGGTTTAATACATTTGTTTGTCGCTTTCTTATAATTTAGATGCTGGTAGATGTGACACGAGGTGTCATACTCCAGAGCATCGTGATGATTGTTTTTAATGAGGATGCTTTCTTATGCGCATTATTTTACTCGGACCACCTGGAGCAGGTAAAGGTACTCAGGCTCAGTTGATCTGTAAGCGCTATGATATCCCACAAATTTCAACCGGTGATATGCTCCGTGCTGCAATTCGTGAAGGAACTGAACTTGGTCTAAAAGCCAAAAGTGTAATGGAGTCTGGTGGTCTGGTATCAGATGAACTGATCATCGGTTTGGTAAAAGAGCGTATCGCGCAACCTGACTGTTCAAATGGTTGTATTTTTGATGGTTTCCCACGCACTATTCCACAAGCTGAAGCACTGGAAAAAGAAGGGATCACAATTGATCACGTGATTGAAATTGCGGTACCAGACGAAGAAATCGTAAAACGTCTTTCTGGCCGTCGTCAGCATCCAGCATCTGGTCGTGTTTACCACATCGAATACAATCCACCAAAAGTAGAAGGTAAAGACGATGTAACAGGTGAAGAACTGGTACAGCGTCCAGACGATCTAGAAGAAACCATTCGGAAGCGCCTTGGCTCTTATCACAGCGAAACTGAGCAATTGGTTGGCTTCTATCAAGGTCGTGCGGCATCTGGCGAAAATGCACCAACCTATGACAAGCTTGATGGCTTACGTACAATCGATGTTGTACAAAAAGATCTATTTGCTATTTTAGACAAAACTAAATAATTCGTTTGGTTTTTGCTAATATAAGAGAGTCCTGAGCATTCAGGGCTCTTTTCTTTTTTGAGGATATCTGTTTGCTAAAGATCGCATTAATCTTTTTGGTGGTGATAAGTCTATTGGTTTTGTTGTTTCTGCTCTATCAAAGCCAGAAAATGCTACGTCAAGTGCAAAAACAAGAGCTTGCAGAAAAACGTTTAAATCAGCAGAACAAGCGCAAAATACTGCACCCAAAGCTCAAACAAAAAAAGTGAGTGCATCGCTCATGTAAACACTTTTATTTTGAAAAAAATTAAGGTGTTGCTTGAATGGTCACAGCGCGCTCTGCACCATAAGCATAACGTTCTGGCCAGTTACATACATCGGATACTACACATTCTGCGCATTTTGGCTTTCTGGCCACACAGCAATATCGTCCGTGCAAAATTAGCCAGTGATGCGCATCGGTAATAAATTCTTTTGGAATAACTTTAATTAGACGATGTTCTACTTCAAGCACATTTTTGCCCACGGCTAAGCCTGTGCGGTTTCCTAAACGAAAAATATGTGTATCGACTGCCATGGTGGGCTGCCCAAATGCGGTATTTAACACCACATTTGCGGTTTTGCGTCCTACACCTGGAAGTGCCTCAAGCTCTGCTCGGGTTTGAGGAACCTCGCCTTGATGTTTTTCAATTAAGATTTGACAGGTTTTAATCACATTTTCAGCTTTGGCATTATATAAGCCAATGGTTTTTATATAAGTTTTTAAGCCTTCAACACCCAAGGCATAAATTTGTGCGGCAGAATTGGCCACCGGAAACAGTTTGTCTGTGGCTTTGTTTACACTTACATCGGTGGCCTGAGCCGAAAGCATGACCGCAATCAGTAATTCAAATGCATTACTGTAATTTAACTCAGTTTGTGGGTGAGGGCGCTGTGCTCTAAGGCGCTCAAAAAACGTCTGGATCTGTTTTTTGGTCATGTTTTTAACTGGCATTTAATTCCCCTGAAGCAGATTCAGTTGTTGTTGCAATTGCTCAAGTTGCTGCTGTTTCTTTGCATCTGCTCGAACGCTTAATTGCTTTTCCAGTTTTTTAATTTGGGTGCGAAGCTTTGCAAGTTCAATCGTAATAGATGCATCCTGTTTTGTGACTGTTTTAGCTGCAGCTTCAATACGTTCAATTGAAGGCAGTTCATCTATCCACTGCGAAAATTGAGAAAACAATTCGGTGTCAATTTCTGCACGAACAATCGGGCCTTTGCGGTCGATACGGCGGCGTTCTTCACGTTGAATGTGCGCATAATAACGTTGTCGAAGTTGCTGTTGTTCCTGTTCTTGTTGCAAAGCAGTAGGAAGCGGCGCAGTATCTTCAACCAGCTCGATACAATCGACAGGACAAGGTGGGATACAAAGCTCGCATCCTGTACACAGATCCGTCAAAACAGTATGCATCAGCTTGCCGCTGCCAATAATCGCATCGACCGGACAGGCACTGATGCACTTGGTACATCCAATGCATTCATCCTCACGAATGATTGCTTTCATACGCTGCGGGCGCCCATCGGATTGAATTGGCCAGACACTTTTTTCTGCAGGCAGTGGTGGGCGATTGAGTCGAGCTGCAAGAGCATCTGTAACAGGTTGACCGCCCGGAATACATTTATTTGCCGCTTCACCTTCTAAAATGGCCTTTGCATAAGGCAGACATCCATCTCGATGTCCGCACAAACCACATTGAGTTTGCGGCAAAATACGGTCTATTTCGCGTAAAAGTGCAAAAGCGTTATTGGTCATAAGAGAAAAATATTCAGTACAAAAAGGAACGTCAGCTTAAGCCCGGCATTTTAGCACAGAAGTCGCTATATGATCCTGTAATCCAGTAACACTTATTATTCAAAAAAAGGCCTGATCGCAGTGATCAGGCCTTTGAGTGTCTGGATTAAATCATCCGCTGGCTTATTTGGATTTCACCATTTCTTGCTCAACGGTCATGTCATGGATATAGACATATTTAGATTGATCTGCCGCAGGATTTTTTCGTTCATAGCGTTTTACACGAACAATTACGCGTTGATCTGCACGATGTTGAAAGCCCTCGATTTGGTCATAAAATAACGACCAGTCTTTATCAACTTGGATTTTAATCCCTTTATCGTCATATTTAATTTCGCGAACTTGCAGACAAGTTTGCGGTGCAACACCTGTACACGATTTAGTTTCAGGTGCAATTTCCAAGAAAATGATTTCGCCCTGAGACTGATATTTGGTTTCCGGTGTCATGCTGCCTTTAAACTCAAATGTTTGTCCTGCGGCATTGGTTAACATTAGACTTGGCTGTTCAATTGAGCGAGTATCGAGTTTGAAATGAGTGCTTTTGTCGCTAAGAAGGTTAGCTGCAAACTGCTCATTTTTCATCAGTGCTGGCTCGCATGCTTTCATGGTAGAAGCCAGCGCTGAAGTCACGAGTTGCTGGTCGTTAAGCTTCCATGTACCACCTTGGTTGTTACACCCTGTATGAATACTCAAGTTCTGATCGCTAAAACTTAAGATAATCGGCTGTGGCGCACCTTCAGGTTGAAACGACCATGTATAAGCAGTTAAGGTTTTAGTGGCATCGGCTTTTTGTTCTTGTACAACAGAAACAGGCTGGGTTTGATTCATTGATTGGCAGGCCATAAGTGAAAATGGCAAAAGAGCAAGAATTAAATATTTAATTTTCATGGAACAACATTCTTTCAATTTAAGGCCTAAATCCTAACGAATTTATTGCAGAAAAAAAGACACATCTATTAGGCTTTAAGTGTAATAAATGTATCTATTTTGCAACATAGAAGGCACCTAAACTTACAAAGTTTTAATTTTTGCTTAAGTCTAATTCAAATCTATAAGTGATTAATCGAAACGGTAAATGTCCATCCCTAAAGATCCCATCGAAAAACTACTGTGAACGATAGAGAAACGATTCCCTGTACCCATGGCAAAAAACAAGGGTGCAAAATGTTCGATGGTAGGATGGTTGCGCTCGATGTGAGGTAAGTCTGGCCAGTTTAAGATGGCATCATAATCTTGGTGGGTCAGCTTATTCACCACATGGTTTCGAAAGCCAGATGCCCATTCTGGAATATTTTGCAGATTGCCTTGCCAGCGCAATTCGGCCAGATTATGAGTGATGCTTCCCGATCCGATCAGTAAAATTTGTTGTTCTCGCAGCGGTGCTAGTGCTTGTCCAACTGCATAAATTTCATCTGAATTGAGTTGCATGGGCAGCGAAATTTCAATGACAGGTATATCTGCCTCTGGATACATATGCAGGAGCGGCATCCAAACCCCATGATCGCGTGGCCGTGTGCTGTTGGCATGCGCGGTCAAATGTGCATCGGCTAAACGCTTTAATATATCTTCAGCCAATTCCGGTGCACCAGGTGCAGGATAATGAATACGATACAACTCAGCCGGAAAGCCACGAAAATCGTGCCATGTTTGGGGGCGGGTTGATGTGCTGACTTCAAGCGACTGACTTTCCCAGTGCGCAGACATCACCACAATTGCTTTCGGTTTTGGCAAGTTAAAGCTCAACCGGTGCAGGGCAGGCCCCACTTGTTCGGGGTCGACTGCCAGCATAGGAGAGCCGTGGGAGATAAACAAGCCAGGGAGTGTTTGTGGATTCATATGATGCTGTACCTAGTAGACAAGTCTGCTGCACAGTTTGCTCTGTACAGCAACAGATTCATTTGAACGACTTATCGGGGCATACACTTAACTGCATTAAGCCCGATGATAAGGATGATTGTGATTAATGCTCATGGCCCTGTATAGCTGTTCGATCAGCAATACACGCACCAGTGGATGTGGCATGGTGAGCTTAGACAAAGACCAGTGCCATGCAGCAGCCTGACGAACCTGATCGGAAAGACCATCAGGCCCGCCAATGGCCAATGCAATATCCTGTCCGTCTTGCATCCAGCCCTTCATGGTCAGGGCGAGTTTTTCTGTGCTTAACTCACGGCCGCCGACTTCAAGTGCAATCAGCACTTCACCTGGTTTTAGGGCGTTTAAAATACTTTCACCTTCGAGTTGACAGTATTTTAAAATATCGGCCTGCGAGTCATTTTTACCCCGTTTTGCCATAGGCAGTTCAATCACTTGTGTTTGAACAAACGGTTGGATGCGTTTGAAATAATCTTCAAAACCCGTGAGTACCCATGCTGGCATTTTTTGACCAATGGTGAGAAGACGGATTTTCATTACAATACTCACAGGTGAAATCATCGGTATCAGTATAACGATAAAGCCCCGAATGATCATGCCCCGCCGTGCAGATCGTATTCAAATGTTTAGCCACTAAACAACACGAAGAAATTCAGGTAAAAAAACGCAGCCCAAAAGCGTGAAGGACTGCGGTTAAAAGGGCCACCTGTCTGGAGAATCAGATGACCACACTGGAAAAATGAAACAATCATAATAAGTACCCTTAAGATTATTATGGGTATTATTGGTTAATTTTCAACCTATATAATGTAAAAAAAGAGAGCCGAAGCTCTCTTTTTTATAACCAACTGGAATTAGTGACGTGCTGCTTTTGATTCTTCAACAGGCTTCACAATAGGTGCTTTTACCAAAGGTTTAGGCTGTTCTGTCAAAGCTAAAGGTAAGATTTCATCAATGCTTTTCACTGCTCTGATTTCTAAACCTTCTTTAACATTGTCTGGTATTTCAGCCAAATCACGCACGTTATCTTGTGGAATAAAGACTAACTTGATACCACCACGGTGGGCAGCCAGCAGTTTTTCTTTCAAACCACCAATACGCAGTGCATTCCCACGTAGAGATGTTTCACCTGTCATGGCAATGTCGGCACGGATCGGAATACCGGTAAATGCCGATACAAGTGCGGTAGTCAGTGCCAAACCAGCAGACGGACCGTCTTTTGGTGTAGCGCCTTCAGGCAAATGCACGTGAACATCGGTTTCTTCAAAGCGAGAGGCTTCAATACCCAATTCGTCTGCACGTGTTCTCACTACCGTCATGGCCGCAGTAATCGACTCTTTCATCACATCACCAAGCGAACCTGTTGTAATGAATTTACCTTTACCTTTGACGGCTGCAACTTCAATGGTGAGTAACTCGCCACCGACTGATGTCCATGCCAAGCCGTTTACACGACCGACCTGAGCCTCTTCTTCTGCAATACCAAAGTCAAACTTGTGTGGACCAAGATATTCTGGAAGCGTTTCTTGAGTCACATCGATATGCAGATTTTTACTCTTTTTGCTGACCGCTTCTTTAACCACTTTACGTGCAATCTTAGACACTTCACGCTCAAGGCTACGTACACCTGCTTCACGTGTGTAGCGTCGTACAATGTCACGAATCGCTTCTTCATGAACAGTCAATTCACTGCTACGTAAACCGTTATCTTTGATCGCTTTAGGAACCAAGTAACGGTCAGCAATATTAACTTTCTCTTCTTCGGTGTAGCCCGGAAGACGAATCACTTCCATACGGTCTAACAACGCTTCTGGAATGTTCATGCTGTTTGCAGTACAGATAAACATCACTTCAGACAGATCAAGGTCAAGATCAAGATAATGATCGTTGAACTTATTGTTCTGTGATGGGTCAAGTACTTCTAACATGGCAGATGCAGGGTCACCACGATAGTCTTGTGCCATCTTGTCGATTTCATCGAGTAAGAACAATGGATTTTTTACACCCACTTTGGTTAGAGACTGCACGATTTTACCTGGCATCGCACCGATGTAGGTACGACGATGCCCGCGAATCTCGGCTTCGTCACGTACACCACCAAGTGCCATACGCACAAACTCGCGACCTGTCGCTTTTGCGATCGATTCACCCAGTGAGGTTTTACCCACACCTGGAGGGCCGACCAAGCACAAAATCGGGCCACGTAACTTTTTCACACGCGATTGAACAGCAAGATATTCGACAATACGGTCTTTGACATCATCAAGACCATAGTGGTCTGCATCTAGAATTTCCTGCGCTTTTTTCAGGTTAATGCTGACTTTGCTTGCAGTGTTCCATGGCGTATCTAGAATCACTTCAAGATAATTACGCACTACCGCTGCTTCACTTGAAGCTGGCTGCATTGCTTTTAATTTACGAAACTCAGCTTCTGCTTTTTTACGCACATGTTCAGGCAAATCTGCTTCAGCAAGACGTTTTTCAATTTCTGCAACATCGTCTTCTGCGCCGCCGTTCATATCGGAAAGCTCGCGTTGAATCACTTTCATTTTTTCATTGAGAAAGTATTCGCGCTGATTCTTTTCCATTTGGCGTTTGACGCTGTCATGCAAGGTCTGCTCAATTTGCTGCTCGGCAGATTGTTGTACCAAGTAGCTGGTCAGCTCTTGCAAGTGTGCTTCAAATTCGTTGTGCTCGAGAAACTTTTGTTTTACATCAATGTTTAATGGCACGCGTGTTGCCACAAAAAACATCAGTTGCAGCAAATCTTCAATTTTATTTGCTGCCGCAACAAGTTCACGTGCATTACGCAGTTTTGCTTCAGCATATTGAGCAAACAAAGTACGTAATTCCTGCAAACGCGTTTCTTGAGTCGCGGAATCGCTATCAACCGTCATTGGGCTCAATTGATGTTCGGCAGTCAAATAACTGTCTTCATCAATAATTTTTGTGAGTTTTGAACGGTATAAACCTTCAATCAAAACCTTGATACAGTTTTCATCATTTTCGTGATTCACAACTTGCACAATCTTCGCGACGGTACCGTATTGATAAAGGTTGTCGTGATCAATTTCTTCTGTGAGAGAATCCTTTTGTGCAACTACAAATACTAAATTGTCACTGTTACGAGCCACATCAACTGCATTGATCGATTTTTCACGACCTACAAATAGCGCAATTTGCATGTGTGGATACACCACCACATCACGTAGTGCTAAGAGCGGTAATACACTTGGAACCTGAGGCTCTAAGGTTTCTACATTCATAATATTTTCAGACATGGGCACTCCTAATGAGTGACAACGAGGTTGCCATGTTTTTATAGTGATGGGTATTTTAAAAATTACAAGGGCATGACAATCGAAAATGTCAAAAAATTGAGCAAATCGCTCAGATTTTTTTTATCAAGCTGATAGTTTTTTTGAATGGGCGTTTGAAAATATAGCATTTTTTGGGTGTAACCAGTGCATCAAGTGATTGATCCCACGGTGCACGTTGAATATTTTCAGCAATATACTGAAACTCATGTGCCAGTCCGAGACGGATTGGACGCTTCGGTGCGATGGATAATGTTTTATCGTAAAACCCACCACCCATGCCCACGCGTGAGCCTGTAGTGTCACAAATCACCAGTGGCATTATCACCAGATCAAGCTTGGAGATCGGTTGGCCGCGTGTCGCCATAGGTTCGTACATACCTAAACGATGCTTTGTAAAACGATGGTTTTGATATTGATGCTTAGAAATTTCAACCCAAACCAGTCGCTGATTCATGGTGCAGACTTTAGGTAGAAACACCTTAATGTTTCGCTTGAAACACTCTTGAATCAGCACTTGTGTCCGAATTTCTCCAAAGGCATCTAGGTAAATGCCTGCACGCATAATAGACTGACGAGTTCGATCAAGAAAAAAACGAAACTGAGCCAGTACACGTTGCGCTGCACGTTGCTGTGCAAAGCGTGAACTTTGCCGACGCTGTTTGGCAATGTGTCGGCGTAGTTGCTGTAGTGCTGAACCGGAAAGTGGTGCTGTAGCGTGAGGCACAACTGATGTCATTGGATGTATCCCGAGCTTAGGTTTTGATCAGCTTGCCATGCCATATAATTGCTTATAGCTTAGCGGGCTCTTACATAAAATTAAAGTACGTTAAAACTTGATCTGCCACTGAGTGAACAGACCCGTGTATTTATTCATTTTGATCAAGCGTGCCTTTAGTTATGTCATTCATTAAAAATCAGCACATCAAAATTTCGATTATGAATAACCTGTTTGGCTTGTTGCTCAAGTGAATTATCATGCGATGAGCTAATCACAATCATCGGCGCTTTACGGTCAATTGCGCCATTTAATTGCGCTCTAGTCCATAAGTAAGCCCGACGTTCTGGTTCAAATTGCAAACCATCCGAGAGTTCCTGTGCGTAATTATCCGATACATTATTTTGCCAGTCAGTGACCACATATACAGGCTGTTTCAAGTCGAGTAAGAAAGGCAGGTCGTAGTAGTAACGATCGTAAAACACCACTTTGGTATTGGGATGAATGTACGCCGTAAAATTGATTTGATCGTGATTATTTTTAATATCAAAAATGCGTGTAGCGAAGGGTACTACACTACACAGCACAATCAGGCAGGCAGCCACATAATGTGCATATTCGAGTTTATGCCGATGGAGTAGCTGTAAAAATAACAGTGGAGAATACACCAGCAGTGCTGCCATTAAGGTAATTTGCCACTTTTGTACACTCGATAAATTAAAATCCAGTGGAATGAAGTACAACGTAGCGGCCAGAACAAATCCCAGCAAACAAACAAAAGCTGCTGGCGCGTATTTTTGCATGCGGGTCAGTTGTTGAGTATTCAGAGTTGATTTCTCAAAAGCTACTGCACACAAGATAATCAGTGGTGTGAGTGCCGGTAAAATATAGCCTGCAAGTTTTGACGGTGGAATAGAAAAAAAGATGACAACAGACACCAACCACCAGATCAGTAATTGCCCAACCGGGTTTAATCGCTGTTGGTGCAGCATGGTGCGAAGGCCTGTCCATCTTAAGGTGAGTAACCATGGCAATAGGCTCACCAGTAAAATGACCAAGTAAAAAAACCACGATTGCTTGTTGTTGAACTGATTAGAATGGAAACGGTTAAATTGTTGATCGATAAAAAAGTAATGCAAAAAATCTGGATAAATTTGCTGCATTTGATACAGCCACGGTAGGGTAAGTGCCGCCAGAAACAACAAAGCAAAAGGATTAAAAAACGCCGGGATACGCTTATATTGCCGGGTGTAAAGCAGCCATGGAAGCAGAATCATTCCGGGAATTAAAATGCCGATCAGCCCTTTGGTTAAAAAGGCAGAGGCGGTAAAAAAGTACCCCAAGAACAGCATGGCTTTTCGATTGCACAAACTAAAATCGACCAGACAAAACACCGATAAGGTGATGCCTGTTGCCAGCAGTAAATCATGATTAACGTATTGACTGCTCCCAAAGAAAAGCAAATTGGTTGCCATCATCAAGATGCTCAGTTCGGCAATTTTTTGAGAGAGATATTTACGAACAAACAGGTAGGTTCCAATCAAAAGCAAGCTTGCCGCCAGTACAGGAACCAAGCGCACCACCCAGACATGCACACCAAAAATATGCATCGCAATACTGCTCAACCAGTGCAGCATAGGGGGTTTGTGAATAAATGGCAGACCATCTAAACGTGGAACAAGCCAGTCGCCAGACTCAAACATATGGCGGCTGATATCTGCATAACGGCCTTCATCGGGGATTGATAAAAAGCGGACCGTGGCGCATACAAATAGCCAAACAGAAATTAAACCGAGCTTGATCGGTGAGGTACGTAACCATGACGGCATACTGGCTATCCTTCTGGCTGAAAGGCAAAAATTCGATTCAATAAAAAAGTAAAGACTGAGCTAAAACCAATTGCTGTCGATACACTGAAAGCGGTGGGCAAGTGAAAGGCTTCTTTCAGACTAAGTACCAGTGCTTCATTCAATAAAAATCCGCTACAGGCGACCATCAAGAAACGAAACATCATTTGGCGATGCTGGGCATTTGAAGTCGCAAAGGTAAAATAGCGATGTCCAAAATAACTCATCCAAAAAGCCACGCCAAAGCCAGCCAAATTCGACCAAGCAAGCGCAAGCCGTGTCTTTTCAAGTATGATCACGACTGTCACATGAATGGCGGCAGCACACAGCCCAATGAGGCAAAAACGAATAAACTGCGCACTGATATGTTGATTTTTAGGGTTCAGATGCATGCGGTTTAATTTCGGGTAACGTGTGGGGATGCTTAAATTGCGAGAATTCGCCAGATACAATATAGCGTGGACGGTTTTTAACTTCGGCATAAATACGGGCGATGTATTCGCCTACAATTCCCAAAAATAACAACTGAATGCCACCAAGTAAGGTGAGTGCAATGACCAGTGTTGCCCAGCCTGGTACACGAACGCCTTCGACCAGTGTTTCAATCAGAATCCATCCACCATAACTCATGGCAATGAGCGCCATTAAAGCCCCCAAATAAATACTCAAACGAAGGGGAAGATCTGAAAACCCGGTCAAACCAGACATGGCAAGACGAAATAATGACTTGGCATTGAAGGTCGACGTGCCATGCTGACGTTCTTGTTCTGAAAAATGAATACCAATACTTTTAAATCCAACCCAAGCATACAAGCCTTTCATATAACGATTTCTTTCTGGTAAGCGGCGGATGGCATCGACGACCTTGGCGTCCATCAATCGAAAGTCACCTGCATTTTCAGGAATATCGATTGGAGAGCTAAGATTTAAAACTTTATAGTAGTGATTGGTCAGTATGCGTTTTAACCAAGACTCACTGCTTCGATTGCGAATGCCGTACACCATATCGTAGCCATTCTTCCAAAGATTAATCATGGTCGGAATGGCATCTAGAGGATGCTGAAAATCGGCATCGATCAGTAAAGTAATTTCACCAGTCACCCGATCTAAGCCTGCACTCAATGCGGCTTCTTTACCAAAATTGCGCGACAGTTCGAGTACAATCAGTGGATAATGATCCACCATAGATTGTAAGACGTGAAGCGTATCATCTTGACTGCCGTCATCGACCACAATAATTTCATAATGCAATTGTTGCTGATCCAGCGATTTTGCCAGCGCGGGAATAAATGTTTTTAGATTCTCTGCTTCGTTATAAGCCGGAACAACACAAGACAAAAAAGGAGAAGTGTGCATTAGATTGCTCCTAATGGACCAAGCTGGATATGGTGATGTCGGCAGTCTTGCTGAAATTGTGCTGAGTCGAAGTATTCAAACTCGCGTACACGTGCAGCATGAATCGGGTCATGACTAGACTGGCTGTGGGAAAGTGCAGGGTGACACATGATCAACAGTTGATCTTGCGCTTGAGCAAGCCACTGCTGGTTTAAAAGCGCATAAGATTGGGCATCAAAACTATAAATACCGGCAAAGGTAGAATTTTGGTGAATATTGTAATGCTGACACATCTCGCTAAAACGTGTAGCACCGAGTAATTTGAGTAGCGTGACTTTGATTCGCGTATTTGGCGTTAAAACAGGGTGGCGCAGACTGCGTACCCAGCCTTTAAATTGCTGTTGATTGAGAAATTTAAATAAAGCTTCACGAATAACGGGAAACTGATGTACATGCTGGTGCCCATCGACAAAATCAGGCATTCGACCTGTCGCAGAGCAAAATAATTCCCACTGACGAGCAATGCTGTCGCGAACTTTAGTTTGTGAAAGCTGGCCGGTCCATGCGCCGAGCATGAGTTTCGGTAATCGCTCGGTATAGTCCTGAACGCCAAAGTCTTGGGTAAAATTTAGATGTAATCCAATTTCGGCAGTTGTATCAAGACTTGTTAATACTTTGGCATCTTGAAACCAAGAGGGTGATTGAGTCATGCATGAGGTGGCATGAATGCGCTCTTTTTCAAGCAACGATAGAATCGCCGATGAAATTTCGGGACGCATAGAAAAATCGTCGGCACAGTAACACACTTTAGCCATTGCTTCGTCTCATCTTAACGGTCAAACATGTGCAGCATGGTTACCTGACATGTTTTGTATAATGATGACTATCGAGGCAAAGACTTAAGCCTAAATTAAGTGCAAAAAATTGAATGTTTATAGAATCTAATGAGAAGTGTTATTTAATTTGATATTAAAGCTGAAATTAATATTTACTTGTTAAGCGAGCATGTCGCGCTCAATTGAGGAATGATTTAAGGGGATATTGACTACATACAAAAGGGAAGGGCTTAAAACCTGTATTTGGGTATTGCTGCGATGATAAAGAAAAATAATAAAGAGGAATTAAACGTAAAAAAATTATAATTAAATGATTTAAAAAAAAATGCCTCCGAAGATGCCGCTGCCTGTCAT